>JAUWQL010000201.1 GCA_030611105.1 Bacteroidales bacterium | reverse complement strand
TTAGATAATAAATACACCAAACTTAATTGATTCAAATCGTCACACAAAAAAAAGATACGTAAAGTATAGATTTACAAGAATTTCAAAGAACGTTTATTAATTTTTAGTAGACACTAGTGCTCTGATTTATAAAAGTTCATTATAAAATACTTGAAAATACCAAGTATTTATGTTATTTTGGAAATCTTCTTTTTATAAATTCATCCCAAAACCAGAGTAAATATGTCTGATAAAGAGGAAAAAACAGGATACACATTTGGAAGAACAGGGTTCTTGCCACAGGAAGAAATGCTTGAAATAGGTAAAAAGAAACAGAAACTTGTAATAGGGATTCCCAAAGAAAACAAAAAACACGAAAGTCGTGTCGGGTTAACTCCCGAAGCTGTCGAGATTCTTGTAAATAATGGGCATGAGATAATAATTGAAAAAGGAGCAGGTTTAGCAGCAAATTATGCAGACACAAATTATAGTGAGAATGGAGCTCAAATTGTTGATAGTAAATCGGAAGTGTATCAGTGCGATATTATTTTAAAAATAGCTCCTCCTACAATTGAAGAAATAGAACTCTTTAAAACTAACCAGATTCTTTTATCATCCTTACATTTTCCATCTCAAACTGAAGAGTATATAAGGAGATTGATGCGAAAAAAAGTTACTGCAATTTCTTTCGAAGGATTAAAAGATCGGGAAAATTGTTATCCTGTTGTTCGTTCTATGAGCGAAATTGCAGGAACAACATCAATATTTATTGCTGCAGAATATCTTAGTAATGTTCATGATGGCAAAGGGGTTTTGCTTGGAGGGATAACCGGAATTACACCAACAGAAGTTATTATCTTAGGAGCCGGAACAGCAGCTGAATATGCTGCCCGAGCTGCATTGGGTTTGGGAGCTTTTATAAAAGTTTTTGATCATTCTGTTGCAAAATTAAAAAGGTTGCAAACAAATCTTTCAAATCGATTATTTACTTCTGTGTTTCATCCGAAAGTTATGAAAAAACATTTAAAATCGGCTGATATTGTTATCGGGGCAATACACCTGGGAGATAGAGGCCCTCAATTTCTTATTACAGAAGAAATGGTAAAAGAAATGAAAAAGGGTGCTGTTATTATTGATTTAAGTATTGATCAGGGAGGGTGTATCGAAACTTCAGAATGTAGGAATCATTCAAACCCGGTTTATACAAAATTTGGTGTTATACATTATTGTGTTCCAAACATTGCCTCACGAGTGGCCCGAACGGCTTCTATTGCTTTAAGTAATGTTTTTAATCCATTATTGTTAAGTATTGCAGATGCCGGGGGTGTTCAGAGGCAGCTTAAAGACGACCTTGGTTTAAGGCACGGAGTGTATATTTACAATGGAATATTAACAAATAGTAGAATTGGAGATCATTTTGGTATTCCGTCTAAAGATATTGATTTACTGATGGCCGCGTTTTAATTTAGGGCATCTTTAAGAACGAACTTAATAAATGGTGTTTTACCACTAACCTGCCGTGCTGACAGGGAAGACTTAGAATCACAATTTTTTTCTTAATGAAACTTAGTGAACTTAGTGTCTAAGTGGTGATTTTTAAGTTTTTAAAACTGTCCTTAAAAAAATGCTCTTAACTGTAAGCTTCCCGTATGAATAGTCTTTATATTTTCTGAAACTCGTCCATTATACACTATGTTCATTTCAAGATTTCCGGCCAGTTTTCTTTGAAACATTAAACTCCAGGTAGCATTATGTCCGGGTTTTAGGCCTTGTAGCATTTCATAGGCAATTGATGTATTCGGATCAGAATTATAATTAATATTCAGATAATTCCCTTTAACAAGCACATTCCCTTTTTTAGCAATAGAATAATTTATCTCGGTTCCAATTTTATGAATTTCGCTTTTCTCAGTTAATAACTTATTGTTTTTATCAGAATAGCTGTAGTTTAATTCAATTTTCGTTTGAAACCCGGGTTGATACTGAATCTTAAGTTCATTTGTCATGTTTTTAATTTGATAATTTTTTAAACTGAAAAATTCCGATTCGTATTTTTTATTCCCAATTTCAAAATAATATTGAAAATTGAAATCCTGAATGAATTTCCACCTTAATTTAAATCCATGCAAATATTTTTCGCGTTGATCAAACCCATTGGATAATAAGATTTTGTTCGTATTTTCCTGATAGATATAATCTGCTCCAAATTTAGAACCGGATCGATTAAACGAAAAAATATTTCTAATACTTTGATTTAAACTAATAACAGTACTGTCGTCTGATTTTAGATAAAAGGGATTTAAACTGTGCTTCAGCATTTCATTTGTTGATTTTTGATTTGTTTGAAAAGCAAAACTGTTGGAGAATTTTGATAATATTTTTTTAAATCCTTTTTTTGATTTCCAAACCACTTCTGGTCTTATGTTAAGCACTTGGCTAAATTCATTCTTATATGTTTTTAAATACTCATTGCCGGGCGAGTAAATTCTAATATAGTTTGCCTCGTCTTGAAATTGTGCAATTTCAAATTCGTCTAATTCTGCAATTCCGTTGTTGTTATAATCTTCCCATTTATAAATTCCTTGCCCGGTTGATACTTTAAGATATGAGTATTCTCTTTTTGGTTCGAGACCGGAACCTGCTTCGTAAAATGTTAAGGATGAGATTGCTCCTTTAAAAATCCTCAGATTATAATCAATTCGTCCTGTAACAGTATTTTCTCCTTTTTCCTGTGATATAGTTGTGTCTGATATTTCTAATTTTCGATATGTAACATTTGTTTTTAATATGCTTGATGGATTTTTTAACAGACCAAATCCAATCTGGAAATCTTCAGCTTTTGTGCTTTGTATGAGTTTGTTGTCTGTTGGCAAAAAATCATTCCGTAATTTATAACTTAACGAGTATTTGTTTATTGTCGAATCCGGATTTTGGATATAAATACGATAAGATGTAAAACTGAAGCTGTTTTTCAGTAAGCTATCGTTTTGAGTATTATTCCATTTATTTTGCTCAAAATCATTTTCAAATCCCAGTTCAATATTTTTAAAAGATTTAGATAAACCGGCTAAATATCTGACAAATTGAGTATTATTTATTTCTGCATCTGTGTTTAATAAACTGGAATTAAAATTGAAAGCAAAACCAGATTTATTTATTGATGTATTTAATTGTTGCTTGTAGCCGGTATAATCATCATTACTTGATAATAATCCGAATCCATAACTACTATAAAAAGATTTTTTGTGTCGATACAACAAATTAATTTCCGCAAAATGTTCGTCCTGTACAAATGGAGCTTGCAAGTTCCAATCTCTTTCGAATTCAACTGTTCGGAATCTTTCGACAGACGTAAAATATTTATTTATTAGCTGATACGAAATTGCTGTTTTTAATGAGTTTTTAATTGTATCTGATTTTAAAATACTTTTTAAAACATTTAGTTTTAGTGCGTATCCGGTATTATCAGCAGCATCTTTAGTCGAAAAAGTATTCAAATCATAATTACTTAAAGCAAATTCAAAATTTGTATTGGTAGTGTTGTTTAATTTTAATTCTCCGCCAATACTAACCATCTGTTGTTTTTTAGGAGCAATTAATAAACGAACAGGTTCATAATTACCTTGCGGGATTCCCGAAACAGGGGCTAACCATTCAAAAACTTTCCCATTAGCCGAATTCTGGATTTGTATATAATTACCTTTGTTTTCGCCAACTAAGCTATAACCAACCTGGTAAATTGCTAAAGTGGGATTTATTGAGTATTCGTAAATCTCATAACTGACACTATTTACAATTGTATCTTTTCTGGCATATAAAACATAATCTTTTCTGAAATCAACACTATCAACATTTGGCACAAAAGCATTTTCAATGTTATCGCCTGCTTCTGAAAGCAGTTGCTTTTGTTCATTAGTCAGATTCTGGTTTATAGCTTGGTTTTTACTATCCTGTTCTGAATAAATATTTAACCAAAATTTACCGTTTTGCGTTCTTAATTCATTAGCACTATAAATTAAAAATCTTGCATAACTCCTTTCCGAATATTCGAATTCAACTGAAATTCTGGAATCTTTAGTAATAGGCTTGTTAGCAGTAAAAGTAATTTCACCGGTGTTGTAGTCAATTACATAATCATATTCCTTACCCCTGATTTGTATTTTTCCATCAATATATACTTTTTCTGTTCCCGCTAAAACAATAATATATTGTTCGTTTTCGCATCCGGTTAATTTGTAAGGCCCTTGATTTCCTTCCTGTCCCTGAAATGTTTTCCGACAATATTTACTTTTTGTGACAGCTCCGCTTATTGTAGTTTCAAAACTGTTTGATTCGTTTTTTTTACTTTTAAACTTAGTGTTTAGTAATCCCCCCTGGGCTTTTTTATTAATATTCATAAAATATCCCTGGGGCTTATAGATTTCAAAATCCCCGGCGATTAATTTGGTCTTTTTATTATATAATTGGATAAAAACCTTATCAAAATCTTGTATTTGTTGTGAATTTCCATCAGGCTGAATAGGAATATTTTTATCCGAAATGGCAGCTAAAATGTACATGTCATTACTTATCTTTCCCGATATTTGAAGATTAAGGTTTGAGTTTATTACAGCATCCTGGTTATTGCCAACAGTTATTCCTCTGGCTATACTTCCTCTCTTATTTAACTGATTATCTGAAAAAAAACTGTTTTGAGCATTAGTTTGATTTGTTGTTGCTTTGGCTAATACAGGCCCAACAATAATAGTTTCTTCTTTCTTTCTGCGGTAAAATGATTTCGAAAAGTTAACAGGAAAAACGCGAAACGCTACATGAACAACAGACTTGTTTTTTATTAAAAAATTTGATGGAACTAATAAGGCTTTTGCATAATCTATGGTATAAACAGAATCTGGAATAACTGACTTGTTCTTATCGAAAATAATTTCTGAACCCGGAATAATACTTAATGAATCCAAAAAGATAGTATCTGTTAAATAATAAAAAGATTTAGTGCGAAAATTACTCAGTTCTTGTGTTTTCGCATTTAAACCAATTAGTAAAACAAATATTAAAATAATTGCTTTTCGCAAAGTCGTAAATTTAATAATCTAAATATAAGCAATTAAAGAACGGAAAATATTTGGAAATGTTGAAAAATATGAATTCATTTTTTTAATTCATAATATTCACCTTTGCGTACCTTTGTGAATGTTTCGTGCAACTTTGCGTTATACCTGCCTGTCGGCAGACCAATGTCAATTAGTTAAGCAATGCAAACTTCATCATTC
>JAUWQL010000173.1 GCA_030611105.1 Bacteroidales bacterium | reverse complement strand
AGCAAACAATATTTCACAAAATAATGGAGAGGGTTGTTCAAAGTGAGCATTTGTCTTATAGTACAATAATTGTTGCAAATAAGTAAACACCCCTATTAACTTTTTTATATTTGAATGAATCATTTTAAGTGCGTATTATGATTAAAAACTCTTTTCTCTTAACTCTTTCTATTTTAACAATCCTTTTTTTTAGTCAGTGTTCACTTTCATATAAAGCCAAAAAACATCCGGAAAAAATAGTCCATGGTTATGTTGCTCCGGGATTCGAAGAGGTAAAAGAAGAATTTATAAGAAATTTTATTGAGAGAAAAGAAAATGGTTCAGCAATAGCAATTTATTATAAAGACGAAAAAGTTGTGGACCTTTGGGGTGGTTACAGAGATGCATTAACAAAATCGAAATGGGAAGAAGACACAAAAGTTATAGTGTTTTCTACAACAAAAGGTTTGGCTGCAATGTGTCTGGCTATGGCACACTCGAACGGATGGTTAGATTACGATGAGAGAGTTGCAACTTACTGGCCGGAATTTGCGCAAAATGGTAAAGAAAATATTACTGTTCGTCAATTATTAGCACACGAAGCAGGATTATGCCTGGTAGACGAGATTTTTACAATTACTGATTTAGCTGATTTTGATTATATTGCCGAAATCATGGCTCGCCAAAAACCTCTTTGGGAACCAGGCGAAATGCATGGTTATCATTTATCTACAATGGGAATGTACATGAATGAGTTAATGCGACGGGTTGATCCCAATGGAAGAAGTATAGGGCAATTTTTTGCTGAAGAAGTTGCAGAACCTTTAGACCTTGAATTTTATATCGGGCTACCTGATACCATACCGGATGAGGAATTGGCGAAAGTTTATTATCCTTCAATCGGGCAATTGATATTCAATATGAATAAAATGCCTGAAAAAATGAGAAAGGATTTCAGGAATAAAAAATCTATATTATATCAATCGTTTAAAATTCCGGAAAAATTTAGCCCTAATAGCAGGGTTACGCAAAGTGTTGAAATGCCATCCGGAAATGGAATAGGCGATGCGCGATCTATTGCAAAGGTTTACAGCATATTTGCCAGAGGTGCCGGGGAGTTGGGTTTGAGAGAGGAAACATTTAATCTTATTACACAACCTGCAACTGTCCCACCAAATGGCGCATTCGATATTGTTATGGGATTGGATACTTATTTTTCCTATGGATTTATAAAACCAGGCCCTGATTTACTATATGGCAATAATCAGAAAGTATTTGGTACACCTGGAGCTGGAGGATCCTTTGGTTTTGCCGATCCTGAAAAAGAAATTGGATATGCTTATGTAATGTCAAAAATGGGGCTCTATCTCGTTAACGATCCAAGGGAAGTAGCTTTGCGTGAGGCAATGTATCGTTGCATTGAACGTATCGAAAACTAAAAATATATAAATTGCTAATTCCCCCTTTTAAAAGGGTTTGTATACATATGAACCAATACCCTGTTTATAACCCGCCTTTGGAATGTTCAGTTTTTTTGCTAATTTCATGGTACTTTTTAAACGAAAATATAGTTTATATAATGACAATAAAGACAGAATTATTTGCTGATTTAGATTTTAATACAATACAATCTAATCCTGATTTTAAGGAAGATAGCGTAAGAGAAGTAATAATTCTCCCGATACTAAAAAAACTTGGATATACAAATGAAAATATTGTTCGAAGTAAAACTCTTGAACACCCTTTTTTAAAAATTGGATCGAATAAAAAAATCCCAATTAAATTAATACCTGATTATTCTTTAAAGGTTTCCGAAAATTTTGCCTGGGTGCTGGATGCAAAATCGCCCGATAAAAAAGTTGACGACCCTGATAATGTGGAACAAGTATATAGTTATGCTTCGCATCCCGAAATTAGAAGCACTTATTTTGCATTATGTAACGGGTTACAATTTATTATTTACAGGAGAGAGCAAACGAACACACCAATCTATTTATTTTCGGTTGACGAGATTGACTATCATTGGGAAAAACTATCCATGTTTCTTTCACCAAATAGTTTTCATGTTGGTAAAAATATTGTTTACGAGCAAACAGAAGCTTATGCTAAAGCCAAAGGTGGGTTTGATTATATTACAAGGCCTTTACTGGAAGAAATCCCTGTAAAAAAGAGAGCTGCAAAACGACACTTTGGTGTACATGGATACTTTACTAAACAAAGTTGGAATGTTGTTGCAGAATATATCAAAAATTTTAGCAAACCCGGTGATTTGGTTATCGATCCTTTTGGCGGTAGTGGAGTAACTGCTGTTGAAGCGATGATGAATAACCGTAAAGCCATAAGTATAGACATTAATCCGATGGCCGTTTTTATGGTTAACTCTTTAATTGCCCCGGTTAAACAGAACGAATTAACTGATGCATTTAATCGGGTAAAAGAAGAGTATATAAAAAAAGAACCAAAAACAGATGAAGAAATTCAAAAGGCAATTACCAAATATCCTTACGCAAAAGGCTGGGGTTTACCCAAAGGTTCTGATGTGGAAAATGTTGAGCAACTTTTTTCAGACAAGCAAAAAGCTCAGTTAGGTCTTCTGAAATCAATTATTCTTAAAGAAAAAAATGAAAATATTAGAAATTCGTTATTGTTAATGTTTTCTGGTTTAGTTACAAAGGTTAATTTAACTTATCATACTTCAAAAATAGCAACAAAAGATGGGCAAGGTGATGCATCTGCTTTTAGATATTATCGATATAGAATTGCTCCTGAACCAAAGGATATTGATGTCATGAAGTATTTTGAGCTTAGATATAAGAAAGTTAGAGATGCCAAAAAAGAAATGGAGTATTTTATAAATACAGATACCATTACAAATATTCAGATTTTAAAAAGTTCAGCAACTAAATTAGAAGGTATTCATAATGAGAGTGTCGATTATATTTATACCGATCCGCCTTATGGTAAAAAAATACCGTACCTGGATTTGTCGGTTATGTGGAATGCCTGGCTCGATTTAGAAGTTACAGACGAAGATTATAAACAGGAAGCCATTGTTGGAGGAGAAAAGGGAAAATCTAAGGATGAATATAATGATTTAATAGCACAAAGTATAAAAGAAATGTATAGGGTTTTAAAGTACGATCGATGGCTTTCGTTTGTATTTGCACATAAAGACCCTGAGTTTTGGCATTTAATTATTGATACAGCTGAGGCTTGTGGGTTTGAATATATTGGTGCAGTTCCTCAAAAAAATGGTCAAACAAGTTTTAAAAAACGGCAACACCCGTTTACAGTTTTATCAGGCCAACTTATTATTAATTTTAGAAAAGTTCGTAACCCAAAAGCAATAATGAAAGCACATTTAGGTTTGGATATTGCCGAAATTGTAATGCAAACTATTGAGGGAATTATAGCTAAAAACCATGGTGCATCATTAGAGCAAATAAACGATGAGCTAATTGTTAAAGGCCTTGAATTAGGATTTTTAGACTTGCTTAAAAAAGAATATTCAGACCTTACTCCAATTTTAATGAGCAGTTTTGATTATAACGAAGAAACTGATTTGTTTTCACTGAAGAAAGACTCAAAATTTGCTACACAAATTGATATCAGGCTTAGAATTAAATATTATTTATTAAGCTATTTAAGGCGTATGGAACGCGAAGAGCACAATCCAACCTTTGATGAAATAGTATTTAATATTTTACCTTTATTAAAAAACGGAGTTACTCCCGAAAATCAAACTATTTTGAGTGTACTTGAAAATATTGCTACACATATTGGGAGTGATAAATGGTCATTAAAAAAGGAGATAGAAAATCAGTTAAAACTTAATTTCCAAGTAAAAAAAGGATAACATATTGAAAACGGCATGTAATAAAATAGAAACGCTCCTTTCGGAGCGTCAGACCGGAGATGCTATCTTCGGCGATGTTAATAGTACAAAATTAAAACATTCTTATGAATAATGCAACAAATACTACTATAAAAGAAAGAGTTATTGTTTATGTAGATGGTTTTAACCTATATTTTGGCATGAAGGAAGCCGGTTTTGATAACTGTAAATGGCTTAATTTAAAGAAGCTGGTTTTAAGTTTGTTAAAACCCAATCAAGACTTAGTCCGAATAAAATATTTTACGAGTAGGGTAAGTAATAATCCCGATAAACAAAAAAGGCAAACTCTTTATATCGAAGCACTTGAAACTGTTGGTATAATAATTTATTATGGTCATTATCAACGCGATGGTGTGGAGTGTAATCGTTGTGGTAATATTTGGCCAAAGTATAATGAAAAAATGACGGATGTAAATATTGCAACACAAATGATAATTGATGCATATAAGAATAAATATGATATGGCTATGCTAATTTCTGGTGATAGTGATTTGGTGCCTCCAATAAAAGCTATTCATGAAAATTTTGAACATAAAAGAGTATTTGTTATATTTCCTCCAAAGCGGCATAATAATTCGGTTTCTCTTGTTGCTAGAGGTTCAATGACTATAGGAAGAAAAAAATTAGCAGATAGTCAATTAGATCAGGAAGTTAAAAAGAAAGATGGTTACATTATAAAAAAACCGACAGAATGGAGTTAATACAATGTAATGGAAATGAGCTAATACCACAATAAAAAGGATATTATATTTTGTTAACAAATTGATACATTTAATTATTAATTCTTCTTGTGTCTTGGATGAAAAAAGGAACACAATATATCATCATTATAATTTTAACTTTTCTTCTTTACGGAAATACTCTCTTCCATGATTACGCCTTAGATGATGCACTTGTAATTACCGAAAATGAATATACTTTAAGTGGATTTGAAGGTATTGACGATTTATTTTCTGAAGAATTTTTTAGCGGTTTTTTTGATCAGAAAGATAAAAAACTTGTTGCCGGTGGCAGGTATCGTCCATTATCGATGGTAACATTTGCTATAGAATGGCAACTGGTTATGGGAACACCTTTCGACGGAGTTAATAAATTGACTTTAGAAAAGAGGATGAATAAAAATACAAATCCTAAATATATTTTGCCATCTCAAAAATTACTGAAAGATTTATCACGAACAATTCATACAGAGAATAGAAAATTACGAATTCGACAACAGGAAAGCATACTAAATAATGCAAAAGTTTTAGTAGAAAGTGAAAAACAAATCATTCTTTCAAACCTTGAAAGGATGCAATCAAAAAGAAGCCTTTTACTTTTTGTAAGTCATTTCCTGAATGTTTTACTTTACGCTTTAACAGCCCTGGTTTTATTTATTTTACTTGAAAGATTGTTTTCAAACTATAAACCTGATAAATGGTATTTGTCAATACCTTTCGTTGCAAGCTTATTATTTCTTGCTCATCCGATTCATACCGAAGTAATAGCTAATATTAAAGGTCGCGACGAAATATTATCTTTATTGGGAGCTTTATTGGCTGCACTGTTTGCCATAAAATATATCGACAAACAAAAGTTTTATTTTATTGTATTAAGTTTTGTGACTTTTTTATTTGCATTGTTTTCAAAAGAAGTTGCTATAACATTTCTTGCAATAATCCCTTTATGCATTTATTTCTTTATCGAAAAAGAAAAGAAAGCAAAATATATCATTATATCTGTTATTCCTTTATTTATTGCATCATTATTATATTTTTATGTTAGAGGAAAAGTTATTGGAGGAATGTTTTTTAATCCGAGTCAGGAATTAATGAATAATTCTTTTCTCGGAATGACAATTTCAGAGAAGTTTGCAACTATTTTTCATACATTATTACTGTATATTAAGTTATTGATTTTTCCACATCCCTTAACCTACGATTATTATCCATATCATATTTCAATAATGAACTGGAGTGATATCTGGCCAATTATAGCTTTCATAGTTTACATAGGAATAGGTATTTATGCCTTAATTAGCTTGAAGAAAAAAAGAGTAGTTTCATTTGGAATACTCTTTTACCTGATTGCACTTTCACCAATGTCAAATATTTTATTCCCTATAGGTGTATTTATGAACGAGCGATTTGTTTATGCTGCATCTATCGGATTTATCATCATTCTGGCTTATTTAGTTTCAGATAAATTGCCCGTTTGGATAAAAAAATCAAGTTATATATCGATTATTATTGTAGTGATTCTGGCTCTTTATTCAATTAAAACAATTAATCGGAATCAAGTCTGGGAAAACGATTTTACTCTGTTTACAAATGATGTTAAAATATCAGAAAATAGTGCAAAAAGTAATACATCAGCGGGAGGTAAATTGATTGAAGAAGCCATAAAACCCGGGAATAAAGAATTGAAATTAGAGTATTTAGATAAAGCGATTATCTATTTAAAAAGGGCAATTAAGATTCACCCGGAATATAATGATGCATTATTACTTTTAGGAAATGCTCAGTGGGAACGATATCATAATCTGGATAGTACATATAAATACTACGATTTGATATTAAAGAGAAACCCACGATATGAGCAGGTTTATTCAAATATATTCGAAACAAAAATCAATAAAGTGTTTGATAAACCTGAAAAGGCAGATAAAAATATTAATGTATTACATCAACTTGAAAAGTTTAATCCGAATCATTTTCATGTTAACTATTATTTAGGAAGAATTTATGGCCGTTATAAAAATAACCTGAATCTTGCAACCCAATACCTGGAAAAGGCAGCTAAAATAAACCCCAATAATATTGCAGTTCTTAAGGATTTGGGTGTGGCATATGGAATGACTCAGGAATTTGAAAAGTCGGCAGGTGTATTATCTAAAGCAGTTGAATTAGATCCTGAAGATCCGGTTTTAAAAATTAATTTGGCAATGACTTACGCAAACCTTAGAAATTATCAGGAAGCATTTATGGTAATGGAATCAACTTTTAATATGGATTTTGACTCGAAAAATGCATCTGCCTTAATAAATCTTGGTTATCTTTATAAGAATATGGGAAAACAGGATAAAGCCAGGCAATGTTTTATAAAAGCTCAAAAGTTAAATCCGGAATTGTTTAATAAATGATTGGTGAAAAAAAAATAGTTGTTGTGTTGCCTGCGTTTAATGCGGAAAAAACACTGGAGCAAACGTATAAGGAAATTCCTTTCGATATGGTTGATGAGGTAATTCTTGTGGATGATAAGAGTGATGATAAAACAGTACAAAAGGCAAAGGATTTAGGACTAAAGCATATTATTCTTCACGATGAGAATCAGGGTTACGGTGCCAATCAAAAAACATGTTATAACGAGGCTTTAAAATTGGGTGCTGATATAATCGTAATGCTTCATCCTGATTATCAATATACACCAAAATTAATACCATCAATGGTTTCACTTATTGCAAATGATATTTATCCGGTTGTTCTGGGGTCAAGAATTTTAGGAAAAGGAGCAATTAAAGGAGGAATGCCTATTTATAAGTATGTATTTAACAGGATTTTAACATTTATTCAG
>JAUWQL010000149.1 GCA_030611105.1 Bacteroidales bacterium | reverse complement strand
AGAGCCGTATGAATCGAGAGGTTCACGTACGGTTCTGAGAGAGGTTTAGGGGTGAGACTCCCCTTTACCTACTCGACCTTAAGCCACCATACTTGTCAAGTTAGTTGTTGTACAATCCATGAAATACTAAAACAAATTTGTTTTGAAAGGGCAAACCATATTGCCGGACACGGCAAAATTGGGTGGGTTTACAAACTTTTTGGCAAGACCCCAAAGGCTTGCCAAAGTGTTTGTAATAGCGTTTGGGAAATTGATTTTGGTAGCACAATAAAAAGCAAAAACCATCAGTTTGTTTAATAGTTTCATTAAAAAATATAGTACATTCACACATCAATTATGAGAAATTATCTACTGCAATTTATTGTCATTCCCTTTATCAATGGGTATGACAAACTATTTATAAGAAGATATTTCCCGAGGTTTATTCTAAAATTAACAAAATGATAAAACATTATTTCGTTTCTACAATAAGATTGTTAATGAAAAATAAAACCATGTTTTTTATTAATCTTATTGGCCTTTCCGTAGGTTTTGCCTGTACGTTTATTATTCTTTCTTATTTGATTGATCAAACGAGTTATGATAAATTCCACAAGAAAAAAGATAGAATTTATCGAGTATTAAATCATTCAAAAATATACAAAACTAATGGACCAAACACTCCCTATATTTTAGGAACTCAGTTAAGTAATAGTTTTCCAGAAGTTGAAACCGTAACCCAATTATTTTACCCCTATAATGTTAGCATAAAAGTTAATAATGAGTTTGTAAGAGTACCTCAACCATTATGTACTACAAATAGTTTTTTTGATGTTTTTACTGTAAATACTTTATTAGGAAATGCAAACAATTGTTTAATTGATATGAACTCAATTGTATTAACAAAAAGCTTATATGAAAAGTATTTTAATGGAGAAAATCCTATTGGAGAACTTATTGAACTTCAGATAGACCAAGAGATTTATTCTTTACAAATTTCCGCGATAGTTGATGATTTTCCTAAAGAATCTTCTATTACGTTTGATATACTTTTAAGCAACGAATTAATCATAAAGTACTTGTCCAGATATAATTATTTTAGCACAATTAGAACAGATTGGAGTAAAAGTCACTTTAAAACAATTTTTACATTAAAGGAGTCTAATAATATTGAATTATTTACTCAAAATTGGAATAAATCGGAAGAAAATGAATCTTTTCCAAAAAATGAAAAACACTTTTATTTTCAGCCCTTATTAGATATCCATTTTAATTCAGATGATTTGGTAAATGAACCTGATCGTGGAAGTATTACCTATTTAATTTTATTTTCAGGTATAGGAATTCTAATTCTTTTCATTGTTTCTATAAACTATATCATTTTATCAATGGCAAGTTCTGAATCTCGATTAAAAGAAATCGGATTAAAAAAGACGGTAGGTAGTCATACCAGATCTATTAGAAGACAGCAATTAACCGAATCGTTTTTTATGAGTTTTATAGCATTCATTTTTGCCTTAATCCTTATTAGGCTTAGTATCGATAAAATAAATCTTTTGTTCAGTACTCAAATTGAAATAGATCTTTTTGGGAATTGGCTACAGTTAGTAACTTTTCTAGTTGTGACAATAATTATCAGCATCATATCATCAGGGTATATTAGTTTCTTTCTTGCTCGAAAAACTCCAATTTACCTTTTAAATAATAACCTAAATGCTAGCAAAGGAAAAAATCTATTTCAATATTCATTAACCGTTTTTCAAATTATAATTTTTACAGTTTTAATTGCAGGTACATTTAGTATTTATAGTCAGATTTCGTTTTTAAAAAAGAAAGATCCAGGTTTCGAAGCAGAAAATAGATTGCATGTTACCGATATTAATGGAAATTTTACAGCAAGTCAATTAACAGATTTTAAATTTAAATTATTAGAATCTCCAGAAATAACTGACGTTGTTTCTGGTTATCGTCTACCACCGACAGATTGGAAAGGAATTAGTAGTATCCCTGTTAAAGATGATCCCGAAACAAAAATTACTTTAGACTTAATAGGTACTGACGGGAACTATCTAAAGCTAATGGATATTAAACTTGTAGAAGGTCGATATTTAGACAATAGATTTGCAAGTGATTCACAATCATGTATTATAAATTTAAAGGCTGCACAATTACTTAATTATCAAAATCCACTTGATGAGAAAATTAAAGATTATAATATAGTTGGAGTAGTAGAAGATTTCTATTCATTTTCTTTATTGCACGACAAAAATCCTTTATATATCATCTTTCATAAACCTAGAAATTCTAATCATTTTATTCTGAAAACAACTAAAGGTGGAGAAACAAAAGCTAAAGAATTTGCCACAAACATGTGGAATGAATATTTTCCAGACCATCAGATTGAGATTCTTGGAGTAAAAGATAAAATTAATTCATCTTTTAGTAAAGAAGATAACTTAAATCGAGTAATTCTTTTCTTCTGCATTATATCGATTATTTTGGCAGCAAGCGGATTATATGGGCAATCACTTTTTGCAATTTCTAAAAAGAAAAAAGAAATTGGAATTAGAAAAGTTAATGGAGCTACATCATATAAAATCGTATTATTCTTTCTAAAAAAATATGGAATTTTAACTGTATTAGCCAATATTATCAGTTGGCCAATTGTTTTATATTTTCTTGATAAGTGGCAATCAAATTTTATTTATAAAGAGGATTTGAGTTTAAAAACCCTTCTCTTATCGTTCGTCCTTTCTATGCTAATAGTTCTTTTAACCGTATTTAAAAATTCACTTAAAAGTTCGAATACTAACCCAATTGAAGTATTGAAATGTGAATAGAAGTTGTAAATTCAATGTAACAAAGACTCATAATTAGTTCTACAATAGATGTAAAATTTAAACTTTTTTGCGCAGCGTAGCAAAAGTATTTAAATGTGCGCTGGAATCACAAATGCAGCCGGAGGCTGCAAAGTGGGCTGGAAAACAAATTTGTTTTTTTGTCATTACAACTGAACCATTCTCAAAAAATCCACTATCAAACTGCCACGAAAAGAAAATACTAAAACTGTCAGACCGTGATACAGTTTCTAACTTGCAAAAACTGTCAAACCGTTAATAAAGATTCTTGATTTACGAACTTGTCAAAGTGAAATGAAACTTCCAGAATTTACAGAGGGCGCATTATTTGTAACTGGTTATTATTAGTTAAAAATCAATTTGTTTGCCCAAAACCCTAAAGGGTGTGAAGAAAATCATTTAAATCCTTAGGTAAAGAAACGGACATTCATATTAATTTATAATTTATAATTTGCAATTCGTCAATAGACAATCATTCTGCATCCTGTGTCCTGCATCCTGTATACTGAACTCAGTTCAATAATTTGTATTTCTAATGATTCTTTGTATATTTAAACTTCCTTGAGCTGTAATATTTAACCCTAAATTACTTAAAACAAATGAATAAGAAGTTATTAATCCCGATAATAATAGTTGGCCTAATCATATTGATTTTATTAGGAAGTTGGTTAATGTGGTTTTTTAAGGCTGAAAGATTGTTGAATGTATACATTCTTGATAAAACAGTTCCAACTATGGAACGTACCGAGCATAAATCATTTAACTGGGTTTTAAATCATAACCGTTATGTTAAGCCAAATGGTGATTTATATGATGTGAATAAAGATTATTATGGATTTTTCCCTTTAAACAGCAAATCGCAGGAATTTGATTTCAGGAGTGTTCGTATTCACGAAATTGAGGATGTTGCTTATTCATACGATATGCTTTATTATACTGATACTTATGGAGTATATTATAACGAGTGGTACAAAAGGGGAACTAAAGATGTTAAGCATACACAAAAGGTTTATGGCGGGTTAAACCAGAACGATTACTTGTTGCTTAAAGAAATGAAAAAGCTTAAAAAGTTGATAATAACAGAATTTAACTTATATAATGCGCCAACTAACGGATTAATTCGTGAAAAAGTAGAAGATCTTTTTGGTTTAAAATGGAGTGGATGGACAGGAAAATATTTCGCCAGCCTTGATACAGCATACGGGAATAAATTTCCACGATGGATTGTAAATTTATATATGGAACAAAACAATAATCAGTGGCCATTTAAAAATGCCGGCATTGTATTAATACATAAGTTCGGTACAATTGCTATTTTAGAACAAGGAACTCATCTTAGCGAGGAAATACCTTTTATCCTTGCAAAACAGGAAACCATAGAACGATTCGGAGTTCCTGAAAAGGTACATTACCCACAATGGTTCGATATTACTTTTTCGGGCGAACAAAACAATGTTCTGGCAAACTTTAAGATACATGTTAATGCAAGTGGCGATTCCATTTTACGACACTACAATTTAAAACCTGTTTTTCCTGCTATAATTGAGCATACAGGCGATTATAACTTTTATTATTTTGGTGGTGATTTTGCCGAAAATAAAGTAAACAGTAAAACAGCCTTTTTCGAAGGTTGCCATAATATTGTTTCTATTTTTAATGGTTCAAACTATAAAAACACTGATAAATTTTACTGGCAGTTTTATGTTCCAATGATGACCCAAATCCTGGATGATTATTACACAACATTAGATAAATAAAACATAAATACAGTCATTATTCACTTTCGGTTCATGAAGATATACGTTCCCGCGAACTATTTTCATGAGCGAAGCGAGTAACGTGGGAATCTGTTTGTTTCCGTATTTCATGTTTAATAATACACCCAATAATTTTAACATCTCAATTCTTTTTGGTAAATTCGATTGAATTTAAGAACATAGTTTGTACGTATATGCAACCAATTTGATGTAAATAAGTGCAAAATGTACTTATATAAATAAGTTATGGGCAAGGTTAAAAGAACTAACAATAACCAATTAATTATGAACCAAAATACTTTAATGACATATTCACTTCTTTCTCATTTGAAAGAGACAAGTAATTCAAAACATAGCAGTATTGTTGAGATATTCTTCCCAATTGTTAAGAAAGCAATTGTAGAATATGCAAAAGAGAAAGGTTGTTATGATGTAAAAGGTAAAAACATAACAGAAATTCAAAGCAAAATAAGTGGATATTTTGGGTTAGACCTCCCAATCAGTGTTTTAGATTTTATTTTATCACAAATAAGTATTGAAATAGCAGATGAAAGAGTCTTTGCTTACTTTAATGATAAAGGATTTATTATTAATTCATTTGTTTTTAACGAAATAGACGATGAAATAAATTCCGAATATGAAAATCTCAAATTGCTTGGAAGTGATTTTGAAGACTTCTGCAATCTAAATAATTCAATTTCAGATTTTGATGAATTAATCAGATTTGTTGTTTCTCAAAAAATTGACCTTTTTGCCGATAGAAACGATGAAGATTTAGACTTCAATTACATAATTCCCAAATACATATCTTCTAAATTTAATGATTCAAAAATATTTAAAATATTAAGTGATATTTATCTAGGAAGTTTAATTTCATCCTACTTAGAATTTAATATTAAAAAACCTGTTTCAAAGTCCGAACTTCTAGTTGACACTAATTTTTTCATTAGCCTTATCAACCTGAACACAGAAGAGGCAAACTCAACATGTAATCAGCTTTTTGACTTGTGTAAAAAAATGGGGTTCAAATTTTCAATTTTATTTAGTACAATTGAACAAATAAAGGTATTACTGAGTACTCGAATTCAAGATTTTGCAAGTAAAGGCATTGGATTAACAAATGAAGCAGATGTTTTTGGTGCTTGTATTAGACGTAATTTAGATAAAACTCAATTAGAAAGAATTAAAGATAGTATTGATTCTCTGATTCAAAAATTTGGAATTGATATCATATATGAAACAAGAATAAAAGATTTGATTCAAAAAGCGAAAAAAAGTGAAAAATATAAAGAATTATTAGTAATCAGAAAACAGCAACGTTTAAGTGCCCTAAACGATACAATTGCATACTTCTATGTACAATCCAAAAGAGGTGTAAATATCAAAGAGTTTTCTGATGTTAGATGTTGGTTCCTGAACAATTCTTATCATAAAGATTACTATACTGGAATTGGTTATAAACTGCATGAAAGATTTAAAATTAGTGCAAATGAGTTATTATCTCTATTATGGTTATCTAATCCGAGCCAAGATTCTATTAATGTTAGAACATTGGCTAAGGGAGGTCTATCAACCTATATTGCAAAATATAAAAAAAACAAAACTCCAAGTATAAAAATTATTAAAGACATAAACTATAGAGCTAAAAAAGCATTAGATGCTGGAGAAATTGAGGAAAAAGATGTTTATGCAATAAGCATAAGAATGGCTGAAGGTCAATTATCAAATGGAGAAGCGACTGAATTGGCAGAATCACCAGACGAAGAATTTATAACTACAGTAAAAGAATATTCTAGACAAGATGAAGAAATTTTGGGCAAACTAAAATCACAACAAGATACCATAGAGAATCAAACTGAATTATTAAATAAATTGGTCGAAGACAATATTTATCAAAAATTTCAAATAGCAAAAAAAGACTATGAAATAAAAAAAGATAAGGCTCTTGAAATTGATTTTATTAAAAAGAGCATAAAAATGAATAATGTTGCGTGGTCATATTTGTTTTTTATAGTAATTCTAATTTTTCTATGGTTTATCAATTATGAATACACGACAATTATAAATCCAAATTTAGCAACAGGAATAGCTTTTTTACTTTTTTTTATCTCTGTATTCTTAAGATTTGTTGAACACAAGACTGTTTTAAAATGCTTGAAATTTACATTTTTAGCAAGAAATAGAGTTTTAATAAAAAATGATATTATTAAAAATTTGGAAAAATCTTACATAATAAAAAATCCTGAACCAATTCTTGATGATTTTAAAGGTAAACCGTAATAAACCCAGCCCATAACAATGTATAAAAATAATAGCCGAGATAGCAGTAAATTCAAGGGTTGTAGCCCGCTTCAACTTTCTTGTAACTTAAAAGGAATGAAGCCCGCAATCGGCTACCCAGTTGGCTCCGACATGCCTGCCGTTAGGTAGGTTTCGAGAAAAACAAATAAAACAAAAACACAGTCATTCCCGCGTAGGCGGGAATCTGTTTGTTTCCGTATTTCCTGTTTAAGAATACACCCAATAATTTTCAACATTCCATTTTTTATTGTAAATTGGATTAAATTTTTAAAATACAAGATATGCTGATATTTACCTGAAAAGGATTATATGTGCGTTTTGACCATTAAACAAGTTACCAACAAAGTATAGAAAATCACTTTTAAAAAATAATAAAATGAAACTTGAAAAAATTCTAGACAATTTAGGTTCTTTAGAAAAAAACTCATTCATTAAAATTATTGATATTATAATTTCAAAGAAGCCTAAAAATATAAAGATAATTGACAAAATCTTAAGTTCTTCTGACAAAGGTTTAAAATCTGTAGATAGTCATAATATTGCAACAATATTTCATCTAATCGAAGATGAATTTGCTGAAACTATTAAAGATGAATTTGTTGACACATCATCACAATTAGACATACTAATTGATATAATTATAAGGGACGGGAATAATATAATGAAACAAGATTGGTTTTCAAGATTATACGAAACCGAATCGAAAAACTTAAAGAAACGAATTAGCGAGCTTCAAACATCAATAAAAAGTGAAAAGTCTGATATAACTGGTGAAAGAAAAAGAGACTATACGATTTATAATTCTTGTATTAATACTGCATATTCTAACGATATACTAAACAATAGAGAGCCTAAAATTACTGATGATGAGCTTTCTATTCTTTTAACACTGGCAAAAGAATTAGAATTATCTCAAGAAGAAACAAAACTAATAAATTATATAGTTGTTCCTGTTAAACAATTAGATATTGATAGTATTATTAACAACCTGAAAAACATTGGAGTTATTTTCTTTTCAAAAAAATATAATACCGTATATATTGCAGATGAACTAGTAAGAATGCTTCGTAAAATTAGGGGTAAAGAAATTGCAGATAAATATTTGAGAAGAATACTTCGTCTTTTAAGTGGGCCAGAAATTAACCTAATAGCAAAAAAACACAATATTGACCGGAAATTAAGCACAGAAGATAAAATAAAAGGGATAATAAAAGAAGGAATTAGTTTAACTATCATTTTATCATCAGATGTTCATAAAGAAGGAAGTAATTTAACTGAAAAGAAAAAATATATTAATGAACTTTGGGAGAAAAGTTTAAACTTAAAAACACCCTTAAAAGGTACAACATTAGAAGATAAAATATTTCACTTGATTAAATATTTTGAAAATCGCGAAAAAGATGAAAAAGTTGGTATTTCAATTGATGGTTATGAAAAACTGTTAATTGACCTCAATGAAATACTTCCAAAATTAAATAAACAAATAAAAGAAGCTTTTGAACTACAGGATGAATATATTTTGAAAAGCGAATTTTTACTTGATTATAATATTAAACCAAGGGACATTCTTGATTTAGTCCCACAGAAAGACTTATTAACTTTTTGTAAAGAGAAAGGTATAAAAACGAGGGGAGATGAAATTTTAAATATTTTGGACAATTATAAAGATGCCGAAAATCTTTATCTTGAAAATTATGAGAATATCGGTTTCAGAAATGTTAACGCATTAAAAGAAAACGGAATAACAATAAAAGAAAGTGAATTGGGAATCAAATTTGAAGAATTAACCAAGAATGTTTTTGAAAAATTAGGCTTCAATGTAGATGAGAAATTAAGAAAAAAATTAAATACAAAAAAGGACAAAATGGACATTCTTATCAATCTTAATAATAATGAATTGATAATTATAGAATGTAAAACCATAAAAGAAAGTGGTTATAATAAGTTTTCTTCAGTATCAAGGCAACTTAAATCTTATTATGAGTTAGCAAAGAATAATAATTTTGAAGTTAGAAAATTACTTTTGGTAGCACCTGATTTTAGTGATGAATTTGTAGAAGATTGCGAGCTTGATGTTGAATTAGATTTATCACTTATGACAGCTTCTTCCTTAATTAAAATTTTTGAGAGTTTTAAAAAAACAAATAAACTCGAACAATTTCCATACAAGTTGCTAATGCGTGATGTATTAATTAATGAGGATAGAATAATTAAAGCAATTAGTAAGTAAACCCCGCTAGCGCGCGTTCAATGTCATTAAGTTAAGGGCGTAACTAATTAATAATAAGGCAGATAATTTGTTTTTATTGTATGTTTTTTGTATATTTATATAGTAATCAAATAGTTAATATCATGCAAAAAAACACCAAAATTTATTCTTTCCAAAATT
>JAUWQL010000124.1 GCA_030611105.1 Bacteroidales bacterium | reverse complement strand
CTGTAATGGGTTCTAAAAACCTGAAAGCAATCGTGGTTAGTGGCTCAAAAGATACGCCTTATCATGATGAAGAAACACTGAAAGATGTTAAAAAAGAGTGGCAAACCTTTATCGGTGAAGCTCCTTTAACAAAAAATGCTTTAAAAGAATACGGAACTCCTGCACTGGTTAATACGATAAACGATCGTGGTGGCTTCCCGACTAAAAACTTTCAGGAAGGATATTTTGCCAATGCAGAATCTATTTCGGGCGAAACAATAAAAGAATTATATTATGTTAGAAGCCAGCCATGCAAGGCCTGTCCTATTGGTTGTGCTCATTTAACAAGAACTCCCGAAAGAGAAGGTAAAGGCCCTGAATTTGAAACAGTATGGTCGTTGGGAGCTGCGTGTTTTATTCATGATCTGGAAAAAATAACACATGCCAATTATAATTGTAATGAATATGGTATTGACACAATCTCGACAGGAAGTACCATTGCCTGCGCTATGGAGCTTTCCGAAAAAGGATATTTTGATGAACAGACTTATGAGTTAATCAGAAAAGATCTTGGTCGTGATTTAAAATTCGGGGATGCCGATGCTATGCTTAAATTAACTGAACTTGCAGGAAAATGTGAGGGTTTTGGTGAGTTAATTGCCATGGGAAGTTTAAGGCTTGCACAAAAATTTGGACATCCCGAACTTGCAATGCATGTTAAAGGGCTTGAATTACCTGCTTATGATCCCAGAGGATTTTATGGTATGAGTATTTCGCTTTCCACAAGTAACCGTGGTGGTTGTCATCTAAAAGCATATTTGGTTTCAACCGAAGCCTTATCTACTCCTTTTGAAATTGACAGGTTTTCGGAAGAAGGAAAACCCGGACTTGCAAAATTATACCAGGATTTAATTGCTACTATTGATTCAATGGGTGTATGTATTTTTACAAGCTTTGCTTTAAACCCTACACATTATGCAAATATGATGTCTGCTGTTACCGGTGTAAAAATAGATTCAAAAGAGTTGTTGAAAATTGGCGAAAGAATCTGGAATCTTGAAAAATTATTCAATTTACGCGAAGGACTTACCAGAAAAGATGACACATTGCCTCCGCGATTGCTTAATGAAGCATTCGAATCCGGTCATTCAAAAGGAATCAAAATCAATCTTGAACCTTTATTAGATAAATATTATGCAATCCGTGGCTGGAATAACGAAGGTTTTCCTTCAGAAGAAAAACTGGAAGAACTGGGCTTGCTTAAAGAAGGAAAAAGTATTTTATAAAAAAACATAGACCTGACAGATTTTAAAAACCTGTCAGGTCTCAATAAATGTGCAGGATTATTTTTTTCTTATTACCACATAATTTACAAGTTCTTCAAGGGCCTTTTTAGATTCGTTTTCAGGCATTTCGGCGAGAATATCTAAAGCCTTGCTTTTATATTCATGCATTTTATTTGTTGAATATTCCAGGCCTCCGTTTTCTATTACAAAATTGATTGCTTCCTGAACTTTCTTTTTATTTTTATTATGTCGCTTAATTATACTCAGGATTCTTTTTCGATCTGTTCCTGAAGCATTTTTCAACACATGAATTATTGGTAATGTGAGTTTCTTTTCTTTGATATCGTTTCCGGATGGTTTTCCTATATTTCCGTTATTCTGATAATCCATAAGGTCGTCTTTTATCTGAAAAGCCATTCCGACATATTCTCCAAATAATCTCATTTTTTCAACCAGCTCATCATCAGCTCCCGACGATTTAGCTCCACAGGCTGCACAGGCTGCAATTAAGGCTGCTGTTTTTTTGCGGATAATATCATAATAAATATCTTCGGTAATGCTGAGTTTTCTTGATTGTTGTATTTGTAATAATTCCCCTTCACTCATATCTTTTACCGAAACCGAAACAATTTTTAATAAATCATACTCATTATTATCTACGGCAAGCAACAGGCCTTTCGACAGAAGATAATCACCGGCCAAAACGCTGATTTTTGATTTCCATAATGCATTTATAGAAAAAACACCGCGACGTTCGTAAGCTTCATCAACAACATCATCGTGAATTAAAGTAGCTGTATGCAAAAGCTCAATTAATGAAGCAGCAACATATGTGGGTTTATCAATTTCATTCTTCAGCATTTTTGAAGTAAGAAACACAAACATCGGTCTCATCTGTTTTCCTTTATTGCGTAATATGTAATTCATTATTACATTAAGCAAGGGAACTTTTGTTTGCATAGATGAACGGAAAAATGGTTCGAATTTTTCCATTTCAGCTTTTATCGGTGCTTTTATTTTATCTATTGCAGACATCTTTTAAGAATAATTCTTCAAATATAGCAATTAAATCCTGTATCGAGATTGATAAATTTATTAAACAAAAAACATGTAGCAATATCAGGAAAACAAAAAACACCACTAACCCAATTGCTATATTTGCTTCTTTGCTAATAAAATATCCTTTCAATTTATTACTTTAGCATATACGGATTTTATTGAATAACAATTGAATCAGATCTTGAAGTGCAAGCCGAAAAATATCCTAGGGCATTATTTGAAATATTACTTGTTGGATTTGCAGGTATTCCTGTCATTTCTTTATCTTCTGTAAGTTCAATAAGCATTAATAAATATGTATGGACTGGCTTATCAATTACAAGTAATTCAATTCTAATAGAATCATCAATAGCAAAAGCCTCTTCAATTCCAAAATCAAATATTTGTGGAGAAATATAATACTTGCTCGAAAGTTCACTGTTACAATAAATATTAAATCGGCAATAAGTATTTGCATAATCAGAAATATCATAATGACAAGTTAGCTTATATCCTTGTTCAATAGGTCCAATATTTGACGACATATATTCATAAGAAATTGAATCTACTTCAACAGCTTCTTGCATTGTTGATGTAGCAATATACTCTTCGCCTTCGGCAATAACTTTTAAGGTGTAAGTTCTGCCTGATACTCCTTGTATTAACGATGTTTGATATATTCCGTCTGAAATTTCTGTTAAAATTTCGTGATTACCTACATTATCGGAAATAGTAACCATTGCATCTGTAACAGCAGGATAATTAGCAGAATTAAAATAATCGTTTGTTTTGCTAATTTTTACGATGTAAGGTTCTTGTTGATCTGTAATTATTCCTTCAATTACAATTTTAGGTTCAATTCCAGATAAATCTATATCAATTACTTTTTCGCACGATACTAATACTATCAGCATTAATGCAATTATTAAATATTTTGTATTCATATTGTTAAAATTTAAAATTATATGTTATTGATGGAACAATTGAGAAAAGAGACATTTGCACAGCTTCTGTTTCCATGGGACTGTTTTCTTTTGATCTGAAACTAATTGTATAAGCATTTTGACGAGCATAAACATTATAAATAGAAAAATTCCAACTTGATTCAAACTTTCTTTTCTTTTTGTTTTTTAGTGTAAGTCCAATATCGAGACGATGATAATCGGGCATTCTTTGTGAATTTCTATCAGAGTATACAGGCACTATTTGATTTCCTATTTCGTATCTTCCAACAGGATAAGTAACTGCATTGCCAGTATAATAAACCCAAGTAGCAGAAACAGACAATCGTTTTGTGAAATTATATATTCCTACTATTGAAACATCGTGTGTTCTATCATATACCGCAGGAAAAAAATCGCCATTATTAATCTCATCGAATTGCCTTTCTGTTTTCGACCAAGTGTAGCTTAACCAACCTGTAAGTTTACCTACTTTCTTTCTTAAAAAGAATTCGATTCCATACGAGTATCCATTGCCAAAAACTAACTCAGATTCTACTTTTTCATTCATAATTATTTCGGCTCCATCTTTAATGTCTATCTGATTTTGTAGATTCTTATAATAAATTTCAACAGATGTTTCAAATTTATTTTGTTTTAGATTTCTAAAATACCCAAGAGCAAGCTGGTCAGCAATTTCAGGTTCTACAATATTTGTGCTTGGTTGCCAAATATCTATGTTAGACGAGGATGTGAAATTTGTAATTAAATGAATATATTGTCTGTTTCTTGTGTAAGAAAATTTAACAGAACTTTTCTCATTGAGCAAATAATTAACTAAGAATCTAGGCTCAAACCCTCCATAGTTTTTTATTAATTCACCACTTTTATATGAAGTTGTATCAATAATTCCACCTTCATCATTATAAGTATAAACATTGCCTGCTCCAATATATGAAAACATTGAATAGCGTAGTCCATAATTGATTTTAAGAACAGGGTTAATGTCAAATGAATGAGAAATATATGCTGCATTTTCAAGAGCATATTTATTATCAATTTCCTTATTCTTACTTGGATTAACATCAGAACTTAGTTTCCCTGGCGAAAAAGTGTGATATATTGAGTTAAATCCAAATTTTAAGGTATTTCTTGTGTTAAGGAAGTATTGAAAATCTTCTTTTAAGTTATAATCCTGAATAGAGGAATAAATATTATCGTCCATAATTCCAATCATATATTTGTATTTACTGTATATAATTGTTGAGTTTAAAAATAATTTATCGCTAAAAAGATGATTCCATCTAAATGTTGCGGTAGTATTTCCCCAGTCAAAGCCCATATCTCCATCCATATCTAAAACATCGTTTCCAAAATATCCTGATAAGAAAATCCTGTTGTTTTGATTAAGACGATAATTCGCTTTCATATTAAAATCATAGAAATATAAAACTGTATTTTTCAAACTTTCATCTGACGATAATTTTAATAATAAATCAGCATAAGTCCTGCGTCCTGTAATTATAAACGAACCTTTATTTTTTACAATAGGACTTTCGATGGTCAAACGAGAAGATATTAAACCAATACCACCCGATGTAGAAAATCGTTTTGAATTTCCTTCATTCATTTTTACATCTAATACCGATGATAAACGTCCGCCAAATTCAGCAGGTGCATTTCCTTTGTACAATTTCATATCTTTAATCGCATCAGAATTAAACACAGAGAAAAACCCCATTAAATGCGATGCATTATAAACCGGAGCTTCGTCAAGCAATATTAAATTTTGGTCTGAACCTCCACCTCTGACATAAAATCCACTACTTCCCTCGCCTGCAGATTTAACTCCGGGCATAAGCTGTAATGTTTTTAAAATATCCTGCTCACCGAATAAAACAGGAACTGCTTTTATTTCTTTTGGTGTTATTTTAACAACACTCATTTCTGTTGATTTCACATTCTTGTCAGCAACTTCGGCTGTTACCACAACTTCTTGTAATGATATTCCTGTTGATAAAAGTTCAACATTTTTCTTTGTACTTTGATTGAGATAAATCTCAATCTTTTGAGTTTCATAACCAATATAGCTGTACTCAATCGTATATTCCCCCGCGGGTATTGTAACAGAATAAAATCCATAGACATTAGTAATCCCGCCTGTCATTAATTCTTTTACAAATATTGTTGCCCCAATTAATTCTTCACCTGTTGCAGCATCTTTAATGTGTCCGCTTATAGTAAATTTTTCTTGTGCATTTAAAATATTACATAAAAGAAGTAATAAAACAATAATTGATTTTTTTCTCATACCTTTTTATTTATATGATAAGTTTTAGAACCTAACATCAAAATTACATGAATGAAAAAGTGTAATCGCTCAATCCGAGCAGTATGGATATAATGAGAGTATTAACTTAGCGGTTAAAACGCTTAATCGCTTATTATACTGCAAATTAATAAAAGAATAAAAAAGGGCTAAACTGTGCGGATTGGACACTATATTGACTGATTATTAATTATTTCATCGTTATCAATAACACTAAAATTGTCGAACCTTAAGATGTAATTGAATTTTTGAAGATGGCGAATACTGTGTTAGTCAGAAAAGAGTATGGAGCATAAAGATGTTAAAAATGATAAATTCATCCCTTTTGTAAAGTAAAATAGAAAGTGGTTCCTTTGCCTATAGTGCTTTCTGCCCAAATTTTACCGTTATGTTTATCTATAAACTCCTTGCAAAGTATTAAACCAAGTCCAGTTCCTGTTTCATTTGCAGTCCCGTTAGTTATTAAGTTTTCATCCACTTTGAATAATTTAGATATATTTTCAGGCGATATTCCAACACCAGTATCAGAAACACTAACAAGAATGCATTCATCAGTTTCCTTTGCGTCTATTGTAATGATATCATCCTGTTCTGAAAATTTAATTGCATTCGATATCAGGTTTCGCAGAACAGCATTAACCATATTGGAGTCGGCATATACAGATAGGCTGTTTTTTAACTTTGTAGATAAAGTAATTTTTTTACTTTCGGCTGAATTTTTTAATAAATCAATATTATTGTCAATCAGTTTTTTGATGTCTTGATTTCTAGGTTCAATTTTAATTTTCCCTGTTTGTGATCCGCTCCAACTAAGAAGATTTTCCAGTAACTCAAATGTTTTTAAAGAACTTTTCATTATTATTTCAGCAAAAATATAGCTTTTCTCAAAGTTCTGATTTTTTAAATTTTTAAGCAACAATTCGGAGAATCCTAAAAGTGAGTTAAACGGATTTCGAAGATCATGTGCAATAATATTGAAAAATTTATCTTTTGTAGCATTAAGTTTTTTTAATTCATCATGGTGTTTTAATATTTCATTTTCAGCTTCTTTAAGCTTGCTAATATCTGAATCGATTGCAATTAATTTCACAACTTCATTTTTTTCGTTCAGAATGGGTGTAATAGTAGTTTGAACCCATATTTCTTTTCCATTTTTCGAAAAAACACTTGATTCGTAATTAACTGAAACTTTTTCGGTAATACATTTGTTAAATAAGCTTTTAATTTCAGGATAAGTACTGGCATCGAGTAAATTACTGCCAAATTTATTGCAAAGTTCATGAAGATCATACCCGTAAAGCCGCGTAAAACCATGGTTAATCCAATTAATATTACCCTTAGCGTCCATAATAATTATGGAATTATCCGTTTTACTTGCTACTATCGAAAGCTTAGTTAATTCTATATTCACTTTTTCCAATATATCGGCCTGAGTCTGAATTTCTTCTTTTTGCATATTAATTTCGGAGGTACGCTCATTTACAATCATTTCCAAATGAATATTAGCAGCTTTTAATCGTCGTGAGTAAAGCCATACAAACATGTATAATAAAAAAGCAGCTAGTATGATATAAATAATATAAGCCAAAATAGATTGATACCAGGGAGGAAAAATAACAAATTTGTATATAGATTCTCTACTTTCGGTTTGAAAAACATTGCGGGCTTTTACTTTGAACGTATATTCGCCGTGAGGAATTTTTGTATATTCTTTTCTGGTTTCTCCTGACCACAACGACCAATATTTATCAAAGCCTTCCAGTTTATATTGATATAGCGTTTTTTCAATATTTTCATAAAATGCAGCAGCATAGGTAAATCGTAGTGAATTTTCTTCAAAACTCAGGGTTTTTACAGGAATATCCTTATTGAGAGTTCTCATTTCCATTCCGCCATAAATCAATGAGTCATTTTCCAGCAGTTCTATTTTTCGAATTAATGTATTAAAAGCTTGTTCATAATCTTTTTTAAATGTAGGATCGTAATGAATAAACCCGTCTTCTTTACCTAATATAACATTGGATGAATCTATTACACAAGTCGAATAAATGGTACTGTTAAACTTAAAGAACGGAGTACGAAAAATCCTATAATTATTTTCACTTTGATATAGAAATACGCCAAAACCATTTTCATCGCTAAACCAAAGGTTTTTCATTTCATCCTGATGTGTCAGATGTGTCGGTTTCCCTTTTAATAATAATCTATTAAATGGTTCATAGGGAATAAATTTATCCGCAGAATCATTGTAATAATAAAAACCATCGGAAGCAGGAACAATCACTTTATTATTAATGACAGATAATTGGTTGATGGGGGATGAATTGTAAAAAACTTCTATATCGTATGATTTAATATTTATAACACTGTCTAAAGTGCTGTTAATCTGAAACCTATAAGTTCCTTTACCTGAAATACTTACCCAATAATTATTATTATCATCTACAATCAAATACCGGCTTACCTCATTAAATCCATTGATTTTGTTTCTAAGCTTCCATAAATTAGTATCTTCTTGTAAAACATACAAACCATCATTCTTGCTCACTATCAGTAATTTAGAATTGTTTTTCACGGGTATTACTGACCATGCAACCTGGTTGTTAGTCGAAATGTTTTGAACTTTAGTTTTGTTGATGATCATAATGTCATTGGCGCGACTGCAGAACAACTCATTATTAACCTTTTCTAAACGAAAAGTCTGTCCCGCTGTTTTATCAATTTTCACAAAAGGCTCTATTTCAAATGGATTGTCATAAGTTAACCATTTACGAAAATACATATAGGGTTCACCACCAAGATAAAGTTCATTATCATGAATCAAGGTAGTGTAACATTTTGCATCAAAACCATTTTTTTTATCGAAATAGCTAAGGGGTGAATTTATTTCGATGTAAGCTACTCCAATCCCTAAAGCTGCCCATAAGTTTTTTTGATCATCAAGAAATAAACTATATACTGTGTTATTGCCCAATCCATTATCGTTAGTCAAAGATTGAATTGGTTTACCTGCTTTATCAATTATAATTATTCCATTCAGTATCGTTCCTATCGCAAAATAATCATCAATCCTAATACCACTGTAAATTTGACTATTAATAATGATATCATCAACGGAAGTTTTCCATGAAGTAATATTCTTCCCGTTATAAATAAAAAGGCCTTTGGTGCGTGAACCAATTAAAATTTCATCTTCCGAAAACGGCAACATCAGATCAACTCGTTCATCGGCAAAAAGTTCTCCATTCGGAACAAGTTCTAATTTGTTATTTTTCAGTACCAGCAATCCTTTGCCCCGTTCTCTCACATAAAACTTATTATTAACACAATTTGAACGATGAAACCTGTTTTCGGGGTGTATTATTGTTATTTTTTCTCCTTCTAAGATGAATATTTTTGTAAAAGTTTGAAATATGAGTGTTTTCCCAATTTTATAAATTGCCCAAACATCTCTAAATCCTCTTTCTTCCTCAGGTATTTTTTCCAGCAACGAATGATATTTTCTCTGCCCTGATGAATCTATATCTAAATAACCTAATTCATCACTACCTCCAATATAAATTTTATTGTTTTCGCCCTCGCAAATAGAACGAACATTTGATTTATTCGTTAATTTTATCAAGCGCCATTCATTTCCGTCAAATTCAAGTAATCCAAACGTATTACCAAAATACATGACCCCTCTGTTATCTTGATATATAGACCAGTTTTGCGCTGCTGCTATATAATCATCATCTGGTAAATAATTTTTAATGTATGGAAGCCCCAGGTTCTTAATCTGGCTGCTCAGATTATTTGAAACCAAAATAAACAGAAAAAAGATGTAAAGAATTTTTTTTATCATTTTACTTTTTATATCACTACAAATCAACTCAAAATTTTAAATTGATGAGACCTCCTGAATACACCCTGTATAATATCTTTGTTTTTGAAGGAAACAATATAAGTAAAAATAGCGAAAATTAAGGAACTTGCAAAATTTGTCGGACAGCCGATTTTTAAACAATTTGTTAGCTTAATTAACGAAATGATATCAAAGGAATCATTAAGAATATAATGCAACAAATGGTGTTTTGATGTTTTTTCTTAGACTAAACTAAAAAACTTAATCTAAGGTGTTGATATCTACATCATTTTTTATTTCATCATTTTTTTATACTCCGAAGGAGTCATGCCTGTAATATTCTTAAAAACTATATTAAAGGATGACTTGGAGTTGAAACCTGAATCATAAGCAATTCCGATTAATGTCAGGTGCTTGTTTGCCTTGTCGGAAAGACGTAACTTAAATTCATCTACACGATATTCATTAATAAAAGTATAGAAATTCTTTTCAAGTTTTTCATTTATTATTTGTGTAAGATAATGCCTTGAGATATTTAGTTCATTCGCAATATCTTGGATGGTAAGAGTCCCGTTAAGGTACGGCTTCTTAATTTCAACATAATCAACAAGTTGTTTCAGGTAATGTTTAGCGCCTTCTTCTTTTAAGCCAGAACGTTTATATTTGTTTATATTATTTGATTCTGCTTCATTATCCTTGTATGATTGTTTTAATTTTTTCTGATTACCAAATAAAGCAGGCTGCTTAATTCCAAAATAACTATATAAAAAAGCAAAGGCTGTAAATCCTATATATTGGTGTTGTAATACACCATAGTTTTCATAATAAATAGGCTCGCCAATAAAAACATGACCTATGCCATGAAGAATTGTAAATATAGGTAATATACTAAAACCGATGATTAAAACTTTGACCCAATTTAGTGTGATTTTTTCAGATGTAAATGAAAAAATATTTTTAATATTATGACTATATCTTCGTAGATATAGTAAAACTATTATTGTATAAATAACTATAGAACAAACAAAAGAACTCCCGATAAAAATACGTAAAGACAAAAAAGAATCGGTTTGTAAAATATTTGGAGTATTGAAGTCCGGATTTTTGAAGAAAATTATTGAGATTATTAAAAATAAAAGGAAAGGAGCAAAGTGAAGCCAATCGGTTCTTAACATCTTGTTCTTTTCTCCAATCATTGTTGTTACATAAAAAAACATAATTGGACCAAACAAAAAGGGAACAACAGGAATATGAGGAATAATTCCGACTTTTTCTTTTATCAATGCAGTTATCAACTCGGCAGCTATCGTTAATAACCAAAATGCCATAAATTTATCGGATAATCGCTTAGATTCTTTTGTGAAGATTATTAATGCTGCAAAAAGCGATTGAGTTATTCCTATGTATATTATCGTATCCATTAATAGCAAAGATATGATAAAGTATAAAAAAAGAAAAAATATAAATGATATTGACTACTCTGTGCCCAATGTCATTAAGTTAAGGGCGTAACTAATTAATAATAAGGCAGATAATTTGTTTTTATTGTATGTTTTTTGTATATTTATATAGTAATCAAATAGTTAATATCATGCAAAAAAACACCAAAATTTATTCTTTCCAAAATT
>JAUWQL010000174.1 GCA_030611105.1 Bacteroidales bacterium | reverse complement strand
GTGTTAAGTGAGTTAGCTGTGTTCAATATATCAAAGATACAAAATGAAAGCAATTCACAACACCTACTAATCCAGTACCTAAATAAGCAATGTTGTGTTCAATACGTCAAATATACAAAATGAACTTAGCGAAGCGATCTCTTGACCGAAGGGAAAAAAGCAATTCACAACACTCTTAATGTTCCTGATAAATGTTCTTGCGCTGTGTTCAATACGTTTATGAATTGAAGGCTTCGCTGCAAGCGAAACCTTCAATAATCAATAATAAAGACATCCGTTTGTTTACCTAATAAAATTAGGCATATTATAGTGGATGGTATTTTTTTAAATAGTTACTAAACCTGAAACTTATCTTTTTTAAGCAAAAACTTTTTTAGTACTTTTGAAATCAAATTTATTTATAAGATCAAATTTAGATTGTAATGGGTGTGTCTGAAAATATAAAACAATTTCTTGCCAATGAGATTCCTGCAAAGGTTAAATTAATTGCAGTTTCTAAAACAAAACCAGTTGAAACAATTCTGGAAGCATATAAGTCCGGTCATAAAATTTATGGAGAAAATAAAGTTCAGGATTTAGTCGATAAATATAATGAATTGCCAAAAGATATTGAATGGCATATGATTGGTCACATGCAAAGCAATAAGGTAAAATATATAGCTCCGTTTGTTTCATTAATTCATGGTATTGACAGTTTTAAATTGTTAAAAGTAGCCAATAAAGAAGGAGAGAAGAATAACAGAAAAATTGATTGTCTGCTCCAATTTCATATAGCAAAGGAAGAAACTAAGTTCGGACTCGATTTGAATGAGGCTATAGAGTTTTTGAAATCGGAAGAATTTAAAAATCTGAATCATATAAATATTTGTGGAGTAATGGGAATGGCAACTTTTACTGAAAATGAAGATACGATTCGTTCTGAATTTAATGAATTAGTTCATATCTTTAATCAATTGAAAAATACTTATTTCTCAAAGAATGATGATTTTAAGGAAATATCAATGGGAATGTCTGCTGATTATAAAATTGCAATAGAAGAAGGAGCAACAATGGTACGAATTGGTAGCTTATTATTTGGTGCACGAAATTATTAACGGTAATCTTTAAAAATATGGTACTACAACGAATTTAATGTGTAATGATAAAATAACAAAATGATAAAATAACAAAATGATAAAATGATTGAATAATAAAATGGTTATGAAATATTATGACAGAAAAGGAAATATTTATTGAAGCATTAAAAAAAAGAACCAGAAAATTTGCAGTGGATGTTATTATATTTTGCAATTCATTAAAGATATGCAAAGCTTCATCTGTTATTACATACCAACTTGTAAAATCAGCAACTTCAACGGGAGTTAACTATCGTGCAGCATGTAGAGCCAGGTCTAAATCTGAGTTTTTCAGTAAAATTTGTATTGTTGTAGAAGAAGCCGATGAATCAGAATATTGGTTAGAGATAATAAATGAAGCTAATTCATCGTACAGAAAATAACATTTAATCATTTACGCATTTACATATTTGATCATTTCCACTAAAATAACAGAAGAACCAAAAAATAAATAATCTAAATATAACAATTATTATGAGTCAATTAGAAACCACTTACCTGGGATTAAAACTAAAAAGTCCTGTAATAGTAGGAAGTTCAGGACTAACAAGTTCAATTGATAAGATTAAAAAAATTGAAGAAAAAGGTGCTGGTGCAATTGTTTTAAAATCAATCTTCGAAGAACAAATTAAGTTCGAGGCCGGTAAATTGGCTAATGGGTCAGATTCTCCTGAAGCATGGGATTATGTGAATTATTATGTTAAAAATAATACTCTTCAACAATATTTAGATCTTATAAAAAAAGCAAAACAAGAAGTTAAAATTCCTGTAATTGCAAGTATAAGTTGTGTTTCTTCGAAAGAATGGACTGGTTTTGCTAAAAGTATTGAAGAAGCTGGTGCTGATGCGATTGAAATCAATGTTTTTGTTTTACCAAACGACAGAAATGCAACAGCAGAAAAGTATGAAAATATTTATTTTGAATTAGCAGAGAAATTGAAAAGTACCTTAAATATTCCATTCGCATTTAAATTGGGATCACATTTTACTAATCTGGTTGGATTTATCCAAAAATTAAATGTTCCCGGAGTAGTCCTGTTTAATCGTTTTTATGCTCCTGATATTGATATTGATAATATGAAATTTACTGCAGCTGAAATATTTAGTTCGCCTGCTGATATTCGTAATTCGTTGCGATGGGTAGGTATTATTTCTTCTAAAATTTCTGATTTGGATATTGCAGCATCTACCGGAGTTCATGATGGTAAAGCTGTTGTAAAACAATTACTTGCAGGTGCAAATGCAGTTCAGGTTTGTTCTACTTTATACAAAAATGGTATCGATCATTTAGAAAGTATTATTAAGGAAATTGAAGAGTGGATGAGTAAGCATGGATATACTAATATAAATGAGTTTCGGGGGAAAATGAGTTATGCTAAAATCGATGATCCTTTAGTATATGAGCGGTCTCAATTTATGAAGTACTTTTCTAGTATACAATAATAAAAAATCCCGCTTATTCAGCGGGATTTTCTTTTATGTTTTCAATAACATTTATTAGTTCAAAATATAGTGGTTTTTTATCATTTTTGATATCTTCAACGGAATTCTCTAATCGCAACAAACAAGTATCTGCCAACTGGATATCGATATTTTCAAAATTATCAATTACCGTAAATACATCAAATGCAAGTTGAAAATCAGACTGAATAAAAATATCAGTAAAAACTTCAATGTATTCATTGAAATCTAAACTGTTTTTCCAACACGAAGAAACCATAATTGATAATATATCTTTATAATCAGAATTTTCTATTGCTTTTGTAATAGGAGGTACACAATCCTGTTCTCTAAGGTTCTCAAGAATATTTATTATTTTATCACGTAAAATAGTGTTCGATGTTGTATGCAATAACTCAATCACTTCAACCATAATATCTTTGTCACCATTTTTGGATATGTATTTTAAAGTATCTAATATGATAGAAGTTTTTTCCGATCTGAGATTTTTTATAATTTCCTTATTATTCATGATTTATGAATCTTAAATTCGTATAAAACCCAATTGCTTTATGAAATAAAATTAGAACAATTCCTTTTATATATTGGCTATTCAGATTATATTTTCCTATATTAGTTCAGAAAAATATCTTGTATTTTAAAACAAAACTTAGAAATCTAACGTACAAAATCATGTGTTTTCTTGAATTACCGTGAGATGTAAATTTTGTTTTTTAAAAAAAAGTGTTATTTTTACTACAAATTGTTTTAAATTGGTAACAATTAATAAGCAGCAAATTATGAATATGAAATTATTACATCGTAAGGCGCTATATTTATCGGTAGTGATTGTATCTATTGCACTGATAACCGGATGTGGCTCTGGCAAAGACAAAACGAATGATTATGACGATCTTGTAACCATTGATTCTCTTGAAATAGATGAGCAATTAATAAAGGATGTTAAAGCTGTAAAAGAGATTTTTTATTCATTGCCATCACCACTGGAGACAGCAATGATATTAAAGCAGGCCGGGGCGAAATATAACGAGGAGTTACTTAATTCTACAGATAATACTTCCAGATATGTTACCAATAAAAGGATGGCTTTAAATCTTGGTATATATACTACAGATTTAAGTTATGCAAGTTTATTTGATCAGACTCAGGCGACTATTAATTATATGAATGCCTCTAAAAAGATGGCTGAAGGATTAGGTATACTGAATGCTATTGATGAGGATGTTCTTGAAAGATTAGAAGCAAATATTAATAACCGGGAAGTTATTATGGATATCATTTCAGAAACAATTATGAATTCAAGTTCATTTCTTGAAGAAAATGATAGACAGGCAATGTCAACAATTATTTTAGTTGGCGGATGGGTTGAAGGATTATATATTGCAACGAATTTAGTTGAGGATGATGTTGATTTCAATAATAATGAATTAATAAAACGTATTATCGATCAAAAACTTACTTTAGGTACAGTGCTTAGCTTATTAAATGAAAATTCTGATAATGCAGATGTTCAAGCTGTAATGACCGATGTAAACGAATTAAGAGCCATTTTTGATAAAATAGAAATTACATCTACAAAAATTGAGCCTGTAACTGATAAAGAAACAAATGTAACAACTCTAAAGTCAAAGACTACTATATCCATGAGTCCTGCCACTTATAATGAGTTAAAAGAGAAAGTTGAGTTAATACGAAGTAATTATATACTATAAAAATATCCTCTGTTATGAAAAAAATATACCAGATATTAATTGTACTAACAGTATTGGCTTTAATACCTTTTTATGGTAAAACACAGTGTAAAAGTTTTGCTAAAAAGGTTTGTAAATTAGAGTTAACTCCATATATCCATGATGGTAACTTTAATGCTGCTATTTTAACGGAAGGTGAGGATGCCGAATTATATAAAACATTTTACTCAGGCCAAAATTACAGGATTTATATATGTGGTTCTGCCGCACTACCTGATATTGAATTTCAAGTGCTTGATGTAAACAGAAATGTTTTATATGATAACAGGAGAAGTAATTATTCCAGAATATGGGATTTTAAACTTGAATCGAGTCAGCAACTTATAATTTCATTAAGAGTAAGGAATAATGAAGAAGAGGCGGACGAGTTAATTAGTGGTTGTGTAGCAATTATGTTTGGTATAAAGGAAGAAGCTGATTAAATAATTATATAATAATATATGAAAGCCTGTGATTATCACAGGCTTTTTTTGTTTTGTTTTCTGTTCGTTTCTATTTTTATTTTTTCTTTTAAATATTTTCCGGTATAAGATCCTTCACATTTAATTAACTCTTCGGGAGTACCTTCGAATATAATATTTCCTCCGTCTTTTCCACCTTCAGGTCCTAAATCGATTATCCAGTCAGCCGATTTTATAATTTCAAGGTTATGCTCAATTATTAATATGGAATTTTCTCTTGATATTAAAGCATTAAAAGCTTCAAGAAGCTTTTTGATATCATGAAAATGCAAACCTGTAGTAGGTTCATCAAAAATAAATAGTGTTGATTGTTTAGATTTTTCTTTACTTAGAAATGAAGCTAGTTTAACTCTTTGACTTTCACCTCCACTTAAAGTACTTGAAGATTGTCCCAATTTTATATAACCCAAACCTACTTCGGCAAGAGGAGAGAGTTTATCAACTATTTTATTTTCTGTTGAACCCGTTCCTTCATTAAAAAACTCGATTGCTTCGTTCACAGTCATTTCCAGAATGTTAAAAATATTTTTATCACGATATTTAACATCCAATATTTCATCTTTGAATCTTTTTCCATGACAGTGATCGCAAATTAGAGTAATATCAGCCATAAACTGCATTTCAACTTTAATTGCACCTTCTCCCTGGCACTCTTCACACCTACCACCGTCAATATTAAATGAATAATGCGAAGCTTTATAATTATTTATTTTTGATAATTGTTGATTAGCATATAGCTTTCTTATTTCATCGTATGCTTTTAAGTAAGTAACGGGATTTGAGCGAGATGATTTCCCTATAGGATTTTGATCAACAAATTCAATACTGTCAAGATGTTTGATATCACCTTTTAATTCGTCAAATTTTCCGGTTTTTTCTCCTGTCCCTAATAAAATCTTACTTAGTGCCGGAGATAATATATTTCTTACAAGTGATGATTTTCCGGAACCACTTACTCCGGTTATAACGGTTAACGTATTTAAAGGAAATTTAACATCAATATTTTTTAAATTATTTTCTCTTGCTCCGGTTAATTCTATGTAATTATTCCATTTTCTTCTTTGTTTCGGAGTACTAATAAATTCCTTTCCCGTAAGATATTTTGCAGTTAAACTATTTTCATTTTTAATAATTTGATCTCTATTTCCCTGAAATATTATGTTGCCACCTAACCTGCCGGCAAAAGGTCCTATGTCAATTATTTCATCAGCAGATTTAATAATATCTTCATCGTGTTCAACTACTATAACAGTATTTCCTATTTCTTGAAGTTCTTTCAGGACTTTTATTAACCTGTTGTTATCTCGTGAGTGTAAGCCAATACTTGGTTCGTCAAGAATATAAAGCGATCCTACGAGGCTGCTACCAAGCGATGTTGCTAAATTTATTCGTTGAGATTCACCTCCTGAAAGAGTTGATGATAAACGATTTAATGTTAAATATCCTAAGCCAACATTCATTAAAAAATCTAATCGACTATTAATTTCAATTAAGATTCGTTTAGATACATCTCTTTCATAATCGTTTAATTTAAGTTTCCTGAAAAATACTTGTAACTCGTCAATTGGCAATAATACTAAATCCTGTAAAGATTTATTTCCAACTTTGACATAGGAAGCTTCTTTTTTGAGTCGGGTTCCTCTGCAATCAGGACAGGTTGTTTTACCACGATATCTCGATAACATCACCCGATACTGAATCTTATATTTCTGTTCTTCTAAATGTTCAAAGAAAACATTTAGCCCTCCAAAATGCTTATTGCCGGTCCATAGTAACTGTTTTTGATCTTCGGTTAAATCAAAATATGGTTTGTGTATTGGAAAATTAAATTTTTCGGCATTATAAATAAGCTTGTTTTTCCATTCCTGCATTTTTTCACCTCGCCAACATGCAATTGCTTCCTCATAAATAGAAAAGCCTTTATTAGGAATTACCAAATCTTCATCAATCCCAATAATTTTACCGTAACCTTCGCACTTGGGGCAGGCACCAACAGGGTTGTTAAAACTAAAAGTATGAACCGTAGGTTCTTCAAATTCCATTCCATCAGCTTCAAATTTATTTGAAAAAGTTTCTGAAGAATTTTTATCGCCGAATGCCTTAATAATACAATACCCTTTGCCTTCGGAGAAAGCAATTTGAACAGAATCTGCAAATCGACTAAGAGAATCTTCATTAGTTTGAACACTGATTCTATCAACAACAATGCTTATAGGTTTTTTTTTATTAACAGAACTTGTACTCTCCAGGATATCAGTAATTTTAAAAATTTTGAAATTTTGCTCTATTCTCGATATTCCTTCATTTTGTAACATTTTCAGGTAATCATCAAATGATTTGCCATTTTGAATTCGAAATGATGCAAGGATAAGAAGTTTTGTATTTTCTTTAAAACTGGTTATATAATCTACAACGTCTGTTACTGAGTGTCGTTGTACTATTTTTTTGGAAATGGGTGAATACGTTTTTCCTATTCGGGCAAACAAGAGTTTAAGATAATCGTAAACCTCAGTTGAGGTTCCAACTGTTGATCTTGGATTTCTTGTATTAACTTTTTGTTCAATAGCAATTGCAGGTGGAATTCCATGTATAAATTCAACATCAG
>JAUWQL010000144.1 GCA_030611105.1 Bacteroidales bacterium | reverse complement strand
CAGGTTCGGGTTCAGGTTCAGGATGAGATTCAGGTTTTGAATCAGGCTTCTGACCTGATTTCGAATCTTGACTAATAATAGGTTCGATTATGGTGTTATTGCCTTCTGTGTAAAAAGAATTTTCAGAGCTATTTGTTTCTTTACCTTCATTCTTAATTTCATTTATATCGCCTAAAGCATTTTCTGCAATTTTCCCTGTTTCAGGTGTCTCAGCTATATCTACATCTTCATCTTCATCTTCTTCATCCGAACCCGTACCATTATTTGACCTTCCACTAATATATTTTTTAACCAAAGGAATTATTAATGATAAAATAGATAATTACTAAAATACCTATTAGTATAGCCTGATTCTCAAAAGTTAATTCCATATACACAAGAATTAGTTAACAATCATTCCTTACCATTCAAACCATTCAGCACTTCTTTAAAACTATTTAACCCTGCTTCAAGATTTTCTATTATTTCTTCGGCTAATAAATCAGGATCGGGAAGATTTTCAAGATCGCTCAGGCTATCGTCTTTGAGCCAGATAATATCTAAACTTGTTTTATCACGTGCAATGATTTCTTCGTAGGTAAACTTCTTGAAACGTTCTGTTTCTTTACGTTCAAATCTATTGTCAGGATTATAACATTGTATAAAATCTTTTAAATCTTCAGAGCCTAACTGATTTGTTTTTAGTGTAAAATGCTTGTTTGTACGAAGATCATAAATCCATATTTCTTTTGTCCAGGGAGTTTTGCTTGCTGGTTTGTTATCAAAGAAAATCACATTTGCTTTTACTCCCTGCGCATAGAAAAGACCTGTAGGTAAGCGCAAAATGGTATGTAATTCCGTCATTTCTAAGAGCTTTTTACGCACTGTTTCTCCGGCACCACCTTCGAATAATACATTGTCGGGAACAACAACAGCTGCTTTACCATCAATTTTAAGAATGGTTCTAATATGCTGAATAAAGTTTAATTGTTTGTTAGATGTTGTTGCCCAAAAATCCTGACGGTTATATGATAGTGTTTCTTTCGATTGTGTACCATCTTCATTTGTTATGGTATAACTGCTCTTTTTTCCGAATGGTGGATTGGTAAGTACATAATCGAATCGTTCACCAGTATCGGCAATAAGGCTGTCATTACGGACAATAAGCGGATCTTTATCATCCAGATCGCCAATATTATGTAGAACCATGTTCATTAATCCTAAACGAACGGTATTCGGAACTATATCCCAACCTTTAAAAGTTTTTTTACGTAGGTATTCCAGTTTCTCTTTATCCAGTGATTTTCTATAATATTCATTAATAAAATCGTAATAAGCCAAAAAGAAACCACCAGTTCCACATGCAGGATCTGCCATGGTTTTTAATGGTTTTGGGCGAACACATTCCACCATTGCATGAATTAACGAACGTGGTGTAAAATATTGCCCGGCACCGCTTTTAGTATCTTCGGCGTTCTTTTGAAGTAACCCTTCGTAAATATCACCTTTTACATCGGCACCCAACATAACCCAGGTTTCCTGATCAATCATTTGAACCAATTTATGCAACTTGGCCGGATCGGATATTTCATTACGAGATTTGAAGAAAATCTGGCCCAACATTCCTTTTTGCTTACCCAATTCATTTAAAATGGTAATGTAATGTGCTTCCAGTTCAGCTCCGGTTTTTGTTTTCAAAGTTTCCCAGATATATTCTTTTGGAATACCAATATCTCTTTTATAGGGTGGTTTGGAATATTCATCCGCCATTTTTAGGAATAGCAAATAAGTAAGCTGGGTTAAATAATCGCCATAACTTACACCATCGTCTCTTAGTGTGTTACAGTAATTCCAAACTTTTTGTATGATTTGTTGTGTCATTTTAATTGTTAATGTTTATAGATAAATTATAAGTACTATCAAGTCTAAATACAATATTTTTTTTATTTAATTCTTTTTTTAATTCAAGGTTAGAATTTAAAGCTTTGAATAAATCTCGTGCAACTGCAGAACCACCTATGTTATTAGCAACAACACCTTCTTTTAGATGTAATTTAAATGAATATTTTTTTCTATCTCCTAATTGTTCAAAACTTGATTTGTCAAGATTAATAACATTGTTTTTGTTAGCGTTTATTGCATTTTTAATTTCAGGTAATAAGTTTTTCCAATAATCAAAATATTTTCCAGACTTACTATTTGAGCTTTTAACTATGTTTTTTTTACTTACATCTAGAGTGTTTTCAGAATTTTTAACTGCAAGCTGAACGCATTGTTTTCGTTTATTTTTCAATACTTCCAGATAAGGATTCTCTAAATTATCTTTAATATTTAGAATAGGCTTTAATTTTTGAATTAATGATTTTTCCAGAGTTTCAATTTCTTTTGGTGATTTATCATATTCATAAAAAGAAAGTCCCAGATTTTTTTTCATCCATTTTGTTAATTTAACTTCTCCTTCTTCTTCAAATTTATAATTTGTAAATCTTCTATTACTCTCTTCTGTATTGCTCCTAGGCGTTGGAATTAGACTTAACGATTCTCTTAATAATGCTCCTAGTGATCTTCGAACAGTTGATGAACCGGTTTTGTTAGAAGTGAAGTGAGTATTTAAATCTCTGCTTATCTGACTATCTTCTGTCTTTCCAATATACATAATCTCGCCATCTTCAGGAGTGTGTTTCTCAAGCGGAGAAATTCCACTACTAAAGAAAAAAGCATATATGCCCGGCTTATCTGAGAAACTATCAATTTCTTCAAATTTCTTACAATTCTCTTTAAATTGATTAATAATTTGACCAAGGTTACTTTCCATATTACCTAGTTTTTAATTCTTTCCAATAATTTATCTGCTGGTTCATCATTTGGATCTTGCGGAACCAATTTGCCTTCGAATGCTTTTTTAAGTATACTTTGGCGCATGGCTTCAGCTTGTAAAAGGCTTTTGTTAATACTTTCTTCCAGTTTATCGGCTACTGAAAAACGCTTTTCGATTTCAGAAATTACTTGTTCCTGTTCCTTGATTGGCGGTACTGGGAAAGTTATTGTTTTTATTATACCCAAATTCAACACATCCATTGTAGTGCCTCTAGTTTTAGCGCTATACATAGATTTTACAGATGAACTTTCAAAATAATATTTGAAAAATTTAGGCAGATAAATTTTAGTGTCCAGACTTATTTTTATTAATCGTGGATTGATAATACCTTCTTGACAATCTTCAGGTAAAATTAAAACTTTTCCAACTGTTCCAACTAAACTAATTAGAACATCAAAAGGTTTTATTCTACAAGATTTCAGCTCTTCATATTTATTATTGTCTACATAATAATCTCCAAAATATGGATCATCATTAATTACTTGTTCCTGACCATAAATTTTAAATCCTTTTTCAACATAAAATTCCTTTTTTAATGATGAACCAAAAGGACCCGCTTTTAAAGCATGTTTATCTTCCTTAACCAATTCCTTAATCAGCGATACTTCCCAACTTTCAGGCAACTCTCCATCCTTAACATTCTCATTAGTCAACTTTCCTTCAAATGCAGCTTTTAAAACAGCCTGGCGGTATGTTTTAATTTGTTCTTTGGTTTTTTTCAGTTGCTTAATACCATCATCCAATTCGCTAAATAACTCTTCAATTTTTCCTATTATGCGGTGTTGCTCAGGAAGTGGGGGAAGGTGCAAGTTTATATTGCTTACAATTGCAATATTCAAATTGACTTGAGTAATACCTTGCCTGTTTTCTTGAATAATTCGGGGTCTTATATAATTAAAAAAATGAAAGAGATATTTCTTTGAAACACTTTTTGATAAGTCAAGAAATGAAACAAATCCATCATGAATACAGGCATCTACACCTAAAAACTTTGGGACACAAACTGTTCCACTATTTGTTAGTATTAAGTTTCCTTTTTTAATTAATCTACTTTTTTTGGCACCTTCATTATTAACATGAATAATAGAATCATAAACCGTATTTCCTTTAATTTTAGTTATATCTGCAATTTTTAAAAAAGGTATTGAACCATTAAAATATTTGGGGTCTCCCATTGGTCTTGGCGAACCACCCCTGACTACATTACAAATTTCTCCGATTTTAGTTTTTATCCATCCTATTGGTAATTTCATAATATTTATAACTCTATTTCATTAAAAGTTAACATAGCCCTAATCCTATTACTAAACTCACAAGAATAATCAACAATAAATCTATCATTCTCTTTATCTACAAAATTTAAATGTAAAGGACTAACAAACAACTTACTTTCGCAAGCAATTATATTTATAGGAAGACAATTTTCATTAATCATTCGAGCACCATAAAGTTCGCCAATTATTTCAGAATCAGGAGAAATCCAACCATTAGCGCATATACAATTTGTAAATTTTCTATTTTTTGATATTAATTGGTGTAATGCCGCTAATGATAAAACAACAGCATTATATGTAATTAAATGAAAATTGTTTAACCTATCATGTTTAACTTTATTATAAATATTCCACCATTCGGGAATTTTATTTTTCCAATTTTTAAATGGTTCCAGAAATTGAACTGGAGATGTAAGTAAAACTGAAATAGTATTAGTAAGATCTAATTTATCATCTATTTTTTCTGAATAATCTTTAAAGTTAAATTTCCCCTTACCAATAATATCTTTAAAAATTGATTCTATTAAACTACAGGTATCTAAAATAATTGGAATGAATTTAGGTGAAATAGTATTGTAATTTTGTTCTATATATGGAATATAACCTAAACAATCAATTAATTTTTTTTCTAAATCAATAAAATTAGAAACTACAAATTCAACTTTTTTTTTATCTACCAAAATTTTATTCATTTATCAATAATTCAAAATTGGCATATCATCATAAATTTGTCCTTTTAATATTCTTCCTGCCTTTTTCTTATTTGTTCCACCCCATTGTTTAAAGTAAAATGCCACATTTGCTTTCTGGCATTGTTCTTTAATATCAATTACCCATTCTTCTTTCATTGATCGAGGAGTACGTCCACTTTCGCCACCTACAATTACCCAATCCATATTTTGTAAGTTCATATTAGGCAAAGAGCTTAATAATGGTTCACATGAAAGAAATTTTACTCTTGCTCCGGTATTTCTAAGATTCTCTATACGATCTACTAAATCGCTATTTTCAACCGTTACACCCATCCATAAATTATGCGGCCATTCGAGCAAACCTTCGCTATCGTAATACCTTAAAACATCAGCCCTTTTAGTTAACACCTGAAAAACATGCTGCGGGTTATCTTTTATTACTTTAAAAACCCCTTGTATATAGTCGATAGGTATATCTTTATGAAAAAGATCGCTCATGGAATTTACAAAAATCATTTTCGGTTTTTTCCATGTGTATGGTTCATGTAAAGTATCAGGGTGCAAGGTTAAAGCAAACCCCTTTTTGTATTTTTCCTGTCCCATGGCTTTTAATCGTCTTGCCATTACTTCAGCATAACAAAATTTACAACCTGTTGATATTTTAGTACAACCCGTAACTGGGTTCCATGTACTTTCTGTCCATTCAATTTTTGTAGTTGCCATTTCACGAACTTTTAATAATTTGTTTTGCAATTTTTACAGCAGCTCTGTTATTAGAAGCGAAAACGAAATGAAAAATTGGAACTCCCCTCGAATTTTCAAGTCTTAATGGTTTGTCAATAACAAATTTCCAAATTGTTTTTAATCTTTCAGAATACAATTCAGCAATTTTTTCGATTGGTTTAGAAACCTTTATTATTACTTCCTCTTCTCCAAACAATGTTGCTTTAACTTTTTTTTGGTAAAAGTAGTCAATAATTTCTTCTTTACTTAATCCAAAAAACGATTGGAGTTTCTTTGAGCTCTTAAGTTTACAGGATTTATCAAGTAATCGATTAACAATTACTCCAGTTGGAATTAAAATCCATATATCAGTTCTTGTTTCTTTCAAAGATTCAATAGAATCCCAACTGATTTGCATACCAAAAGGATCCAATAAAACCAAAGAAGCATATTTGTTTTTTTTCGATTTCATTGCCTTAGATAGATCCAATAAATGCTGGTTACAGTCACCAGGTCGGAACTGAAAGTCATTTGGAGATTTCTCCTGAAAATCAGTAAGCCTTTCCTTTAGTTTCTCCAGAGAATCTTCATTTGAGTCAATGAAATAATGAAAGTCAAATGTCAAATTATCTGTTAAAGATAACACTGTCTCAGCAGCACCTTTATATAATCGTTCTTCTTGTTCTGTTAACATTAACTGCAGGTAAACAGAAGATTTATAATTTGATTTTCTTGTTCCACTTCCAGCAAAACCATCAAAATAAATTGTTTCCCAATAAGGATACTTTTTCATTATGTTAAGGTACGCAGAAACATATTTTGCGAAGGCCTCGAGTTTCCTTTCAGTCCATATTCCTCCCCATTCAGATTTAGGTTCATGCAAAATATTTTTATTATTACCTTTCATTAGCTAAAATTTCATTAGGCAATTAATTCAACATTTAACTCTTCAACAATTTCTTCCAACTGATCACCAAATATATTCCAAACTTTCATTAATCCACCATTCTCAACAAAAGGTGCGTTATCGAAATCATCTTTTTCAATATTCATTGATGTGGCAATGTAATCTTTCATCATACGCAGCCAGCTCATTTGCTCTTCGGTAAACTGCACATGCCCTGCATTTTTAGTAAATACCCAGTTTTTAAAATTGGTGTTCACCGTACTTTCGAATCGTATTAAGTCCGTATCAAGTCCGATTGCACGCCTTACCAATGCAACCAATGCTGTTAATTCCGTTGCAGGATTAGAAATCTGTTTATTTTCGATTCGTTTGTAAGCTTCCCAAACAGTCATTATTGCCAGGTTGGGTTTTGTTTGCACCAGCTTGTCACGTAATTCTTTAATCATTTTATAAGAGAATTTCCTGCGCTTATAAGGTTGGTCGTAAAATATTTTCAGGGCAATAATTTCATCCTTGTTTTCAGCAATAAACTCTTCGAAACTTTTTACGGTTTGTTTTGCTTTTTCTTCCATATCTGCTGAAAATCCTGCAAAATTAACCTTATCAAGATTTACGGTGTCAATAATTTGCTCGTACGAAGATTTTACTTTTTCGATGTATTGCAATAATTCACCGGTAAAGATATCTCCGGCGGTTCTAATCAATTCCTGTTTGGTTTCGTCAAGTTTTTCTGCAGGAGGCTCCTGTTCAGGAGATGAAACTATTCCAGGGAATTTATTTACTGTTTTTTCAATTACTTTATCGGGATTATATGCATCCAATAAATCATGAATAACCCGGTTAATGCTTTTCCCCTGAGCTTTTTCTTTGAATTCTTGCTTTTCTTCTGCAGTCATTTGTTTTTCGACACGTCCTAAACGTCCGGCAAGCGAAGTGTAAGTATCTTCATCGCGATTGTTCATGATCACATTCATGATTAAATCTTTCAACGAGATTGACTTATTACGCTCTAATGCTCTACTTTCTGTTTTTACCGACTTACACACTCCAATAGCATCCACAATAACAAAATGTGTTTTATTGGAATTAGCTGAAGGGGTAACTTTTTGTAAATCGTCTTTACCAAAAGTTCGTGTACCACGACCTTTCATCTGTTCAAAATAATTTCGCGATTTAACATCACGCATAAATAACAGTACTTCTAAAGGTTTTACATCTGTTCCGGTAGCAATCATATCAACTGTTACTGCTATTCTTGGATAATATGCATTACGGAACGAAGCCAAAATAGATTTAGGATTTTCATCAACCTTGTAAGTGATTTTCTTACAAAAATCGTTTCCTTCGCCAAACTCTTCACGAACAATCTGGATAATGTCATCGGCATGACTATCGGTTTTAGCAAAGATCAGGGTTTTGGGTATTTCTTTTCTGTTAGGAAATATTTCTGAAAGAAGTTTGTTTTTAAAAGTACGTATGATTTGCCTTATTTGACTTGGATTTACAATATTTCGGTCAAGGTTTTGCCCTATGTATTCTTCATTTTCATCTAGTTGTCCCCAACGTTTTTTTCGGGTTAATTTACTCCTGAAATCAACGTACTGTTGGGCTTCAATTTTAGCTCCGTTTTGTGTAATCTCAGTTTCAATGGTGTAAATATCATAACCCACATTTACTCCGTCGGCAATTGCTTCTTCGTGAGTGTATTCACTGACTACATTCTCATGAAAAAAAGCAAAAGTGCGATTGTCGGGAGTAGCTGTCAAGCCAATCAGGAATGAGTCGAAATAATCTAATACCTGTTTCCATAGGTTATATATGGATTGATGGCATTCGTCTATAATTATTATATCAAATGTTTCAATCGGAACATCCGGATTATAAACCACCTCTTTTGGTTTATCATCTTTCAGCCTAATTTCATTCAAAGATTGCTCTTCGGCAAACTCTTCCAGTTCTTCACCTTTTAAGATAGAATACATTCTTTGAATAGTGCTGATACACACTTGCGAGTTTTTATCAATGAACGATGAACTTAATCGCTGAACCGCATAAAGCTCGGTAAATTTTCTTTTATCATCGTTCGGTGTATAAGCCTGAAATTCCTGTTCGGCTTGTTCTCCAAGGTTTCTGGTGTCAACTAAAAACAGGATTCTTTTTGCTTTGGCAAACTTTAACAAGCGATACGCTGAAGTGATTGCCATAAATGTTTTACCACTACCTGTTGCCATTTGTACCAGTGCCCTCGGCTTATTCTCAGCAAATGATTTTTCAAGCTTTGTTATGGCATTCACCTGGCATGCTCTTAAGCCTTCTGTATTTAAATCAGGGATATTGTTTTTTAATCGGTATCGTAAAGAATCTTCTTGCTTTGTTAATTCTTCCAGTGTCTCTGGTTTGTGAAAGTGGAAAAATTCTCTTGATCTTGGAACCGGATCTCTATTATCGGTAAATCGGGTAATAGCTCCTGTACTTTCATAAACAAAAGGAAGTTTTTTTTGGTCTATATTCCATTTTAAACCACTTGTAGCATATCTTTCCGATTGTTCTTCAACAGTTGTAAGAATAGTCCCTTCTTTTTTTGCTTCAATAACTCCAACCGGATTTCGGTTGATAAAAATGATATAATCTGCAGGGCCTGTTTCGGTCGGATATTCCCTGACAATTACTCCTAAAGATGCACCAAGGTTAATATCCTTCATATCCTGAACACTCCAACCTGCTGAAACCAGCATTTGGTCTATCTTTTCTCGTGCTCTTTGTTCTGGTGTCTTACTCATCTTAACTACTATTTCCAATAGTTTTAAATATTGGATTTTAAAGTTAACAAAAACTAAACAAAAGCAAAGAAGAACAAGTATGTTTAAGAATTATTATTACAAATAGATCTAATAGCTATTCTCAAAACTCTGACAGGTCTTTCCATCACACTTGCTCCGCCCGGACACTGTCAGGTTTTCAATAAATAATTATAGGGGTGTTTACTTATTTGCAACAATTATTGTACTATAAGACAAATGCTCACTTTGAACAACCCTCTCCATTATTTTGTGAAATATTGTT
>JAUWQL010000142.1 GCA_030611105.1 Bacteroidales bacterium | reverse complement strand
ACTGATAATTTACCCTCATCTAGTAATTTTACTTTTCCTCGTTTAAATGATTCACTAAATGTCCTTCTTTGTCTTTTCATAATGCTTAATTTAGTACTTTTAAACTAAACTAAGTGTAAACCTATATCATGAAAGGACAGTCTTTTGTTATTTGACATTGACAACATTCAACTCAAAATTTTGAATTTTGAACTAATATACTTAATGATTTATCCAATTTTTTAACATTTTCCCCCCGTATTTAGTCATAATGGATTCAGGATGAAACTGAACACCTCTAATATCAAATTTTCTATGCCTTAAAGACATAATTTGTTTTTTATTATCCATTGAGGTTACTTCTAATTCGTTTGGAAAGTTTTCGCTGTTAACTATCCAGGAATGATACCTGCCGGAGTAAAACATTTGTGGAATATTACTATAAATGTAATCATCTTTTATTATATGAGTTTCAAATTCCCGTCCATGATTAACTTCAGGCATATTAATTAAATTACCACCAAAATATTCTGCTATAGTCTGATGCCCTAAACAAACCCCAAGTATCGGTTTGGTTTCTTTATATCGATTTATTATTTCGTTCATAATAGGTGCATCGGTTGGTAATCCTGGACCCGGAGAGAAGATTATTTTATCAAAATCTTTAATTTCAGAAATATTAATTGCGTCACTTCTTTTAACAACGACTTTAGTCACATATTGCTCAATAATATGAACAAGATTATATGTAAAAGAATCGAAGTTATCTAAAATGAAAATTTTCACAATCTCGAATTATAACTAAGCGCCTGGTGTTTAATTACATACATTTACAGAGATTTTCTTAATTTAATTTTTAAAATCCCTCAATGAGGGTTTCATCTGAAATATATTTTATTAGGAGGCAAATTAAACTAATTTTGTTAATCTAAACTAAATAATATCTTAAATCATGAAAAAAATAATCTTTACTGAGAAAGCTCCCAAAGCAATTGGACCATATAGTCAGGCTATTGAGGTGAACGGAACATTATATATTTCGGGACAGGTTCCTTTAAACCCTGAAACAGGTAAAATGCCGGAAGGTATAAAAGAGCAAACAGAACAAGTTATGAAAAATATTGGAGCAATATTGGATGCAGCCGGATATACATTTGAGCATGTTGTTAAATCAACTTGCTTGTTAAGCGATATGGATAATTTCCAGGCAATGAACGAAATTTATGGAAGTTATTACAAAGAAAACCCACCTGCAAGAGCTGCATACGGTGTTGTTAAATTACCATTAGGAGCATTAATTGAAATTGAAACAATAGCAGTTAAATAAGATTTATTTCTTGATAATAAAAAAAGGCTACTCAATGAGCAGCCTTTTTTGTTTTTATAATTTTGCTTATTCAGCAATAATTTCGAATTCGATTTCTACACTAACTTCTTTATGTAATTTAATTGATGCAGTGTATTTTCCAATTTCTTTAATCTGATCTTCAGGTATAGAAATATTTTTCCTTTCAATTTTATATCCTTCTACTTTCAATGCTTCTGCAATTTGAATAGTATTTACAGAACCAAAGATTTTACCGGTTGAACTTGTTTTAGCACCAATTGACAATGATACTTTTTCAAGTTTATTAGCAATTTCCTGAGCTTCATTTTTAATTTTTTCTTCTTTATGAGCTCTCTGTCTGATATTTTCTTCGTGCATTTTTTTAGCCGAAGGAGTTGCAAGAATTGCTAATCCTTTTGGGATTAAATAGTTTCTTCCATAACCGTTTTTTACAGTTATAATATCGTTTTTATGACCAACGTCTTGTATATCTTGTTTTAAAATGACTTCCATTTTATATCCTCCGTATTGTTATTTTAACATATCAGTTACATATGGCAATAAAGCTATATGACGCGCTCTTTTTATTGATTTAGCAACTTTTCTTTGATACTTTAAAGATGTTCCAGTAATTCTTCTGGGTAAAATTTTACCTTGTTCGTTTAAAAATTTCTTTAAGAATTCAGGATCTTTATAATCAATATACTTAATCTTGTTCTTTTTGAAACGACAGTATTTTTTCTTCTTAATTTCTACGGTTGGGGGTGTTAGATATCTTATCTCTGATTGATTTTGTGCCATGTCTTATTCCTCCGCTTTAATTACTTTCTTACTTCTTTTCTTAATGCTGTATGCAACAGCGTATTTATCCATCTTGAATGTTAAGAAACGAATGATTCTTTCATCACGTCTGTATTCAGTTTCAAGTTTTTGGATAACATCACCTTCAGCTTTAAATTCAATTAGATAGTAAAATCCAGTTGATTTTTTTTGAATAGGATAAGCTAATTTCTTTAATCCCCAATTTTCTTCGTGGTCTATTTCTGCACCACCATCTTTTAAAATTCCTAAGAATTTATCAACCGCTTCCTTCATCTGACCTTCAGACAAAACGGGAGTTGTAATGAAAACGGTTTCGTAATGATTCATCATAATTTAAAATTTTAATTATTAATTAACGAGCCGCAAAATTAGAATAATTTTTATTTAATACAAAACAAATTACAAGTAAATGAATTCAATAGCTTGCCTTAAATATTTGCAGAACAAAAATTGTGAATAAAAAATTATAAGGCTTTTGAAAGATTTATAATCTAAATTACACAAAATTTTTACCTTTGTAGTTCAATTTACATTTAATCAATCTTTATGGAAAATTTTATTGTTTCTGCACGAAAATACAGGCCGTCAACATTTCAATCTGTTGTTGGACAAGTTTCAATTACAGCCACGTTAAAGAACGCCATAAAGAATAATCATCTTGCTCAGGCTTATTTATTTTGTGGACCAAGAGGAGTTGGAAAAACTACTTGTGCCAGAATATTTGCAAAAACAATAAACTGTAAAAATCTTGACGAAAATGTTGAGCCTTGTAATAATTGTGAGTCGTGTGAATCTTTTAGCCAAAACAGATCATACAATATTCATGAGTTGGATGCGGCATCGAATAACTCTGTAGAGGATATTCGAAATCTTATTGAACAAGTCAGAATACCTCCTCAAGTTGGGAAATATAGTATATATATTATTGATGAGGTTCATATGTTATCGTCACAGGCATTTAATGCTTTTCTTAAAACACTGGAAGAACCACCGGCTCATGCAATATTTATTTTAGCTACAACTGAAAAACATAAAATTATCCCTACCATTTTATCGAGATGCCAGATTTTTGATTTTAATAGAATAAAAGTTGATGATATTGTTGATTATCTCGAATATATAGCTAAAAACGAAAATATAACTTATGAGCTTGATGCATTGAACATAATTGCTCAGAAAGCTGATGGAGCAATGCGCGACGCATTATCAATCTTCGATCAGGTGGTTAGTTTTTCTGGTAATAATATTACATATCAAAGTGTTATTGAGAATCTTAATGTTCTTGATTACGATTATTATTTCAAAGTAACTGATGCTTTCCTGAAAAACGGTATTTCAGAAACTCTATTGATTTTTAATGAGATTATAGAAAAAGGATTTGATGCACATCATTTTATAAATGGTTTAAGCGAGCATTTAAGAAATTTGCTTGTATGTCGCGATGAAGTAACTTTGCAGCTTCTTGAAGTAGGAGCAAATATCCGTGAACGATATAAAGAGCAAACAAAAACCTGTTCTCCTGAATTTTTGTTTTCCACGCTTGAAATATCCAACAAATGCGATGTTTCATATCGATTAAGTAAAAATAAACGTTTGCATGTTGAACTAAGCCTAATTGAGTTGTGTAATATTACTTCCGAAAAAAAAAACTTTAATCAATTAAAAGAAGATACAGTTAAAACAAAACCTAATAAGGATATTGTAGAGAAAAATATTGAACAACTGGCAGAAGAAAAGAAGCCAGAGGAGAAAAAGGTAAAGCCTGTAATTGTTAATAAACCTAAATCTTTTTCTACCTTTTCAATAAAAGAGAAATTAGACCAAAATTCCAAATCCAATATTGTTGAGGAGCCTGAACCTATAGAAGAAAGTGAAAAATTAAAGGAAAATTTAAATAATGATTTTACCGAAAAAGATCTTATAGACAAATGGCATCAATTCTCGGATAATATAGGAGATAAACCCAGAATATTTAATACCTTAACTTCCAAAGATCCTAAATTAGAAGAAAATCATGTTGTCAGTTTTTTAATTGATAATAATTTGCAAAAGGAAAAAATTAATGAGATTCGTAATGAATTGCTATCTTTTTTAAAAACAGAATTGAAAAATTCGACTATTGATTTAAAATTAGTTATTACTGGTTTGGAGGAGGAAAATAATAAATTGTATACATCTGAAGATAAGTTCAAACACATGCTTTCTAAGAATGAAGATCTAAATAAATTAAAGCAGGAGTTTAATTTAGATTTAGAATGATTGAACAAATTATAGTTAATTTTGTAATAAGAATGAACCTGATAATTAACTAAAACAAAAAATATTATGTTAACAAAGAAAGTTGAGAAGATTTTAAATGAACAAATTGTAAAAGAAGGATACTCTTCTAATTTATACTTAGCAATGGCTTCCTGGGCCGATACAGAAGGTTATGCAGGAATTGCAAAATGGTTATTTGTCCAGGCAGAAGAGGAATTAATGCATATGATGAAGTTTGTTCATTTTATTAATGAACGTGGCGGACATGCAATTGTTCCGGCATTTGAACAACCACCTGCAAAATTTGAAGGTATTAAAAAATTATTTAATCAGGTTCTTAAACATGAGCAATATATTTCCGGGTCTATAAATGATATTGTTGCTCTTGTTATAAAAGAAAATGATTATGCAACTCATAACTGGATTCAATGGTTTGTAACGGAACAAATCGAAGAAGAATCGTCTGTTCAAAATATTATCGATAAGCTAAATTTATTGGGTGATAAAAACATGTATATGTTCGATCGTGATATTATGAGCATAAGAGAATCCGGAGAATAAGAGAAATTCAGAATTTGTAATAAAGAAAAGCCCCGATTTACGGGGCTTTTCCATTTTATATTGTTCTATTTTCTAATTTGTATCTTCTGACTATATATTTCACCACCATACTCAAGTTTGATAATATATAATCCTTCTCTCAGATTTTCCAGGTTTAATCTGCTATCAGACTTATTAATCCTCGTAGAGAAAACTTTTGCTCCTGATAATGAATAAACATCAATGTCATAATTTTCATTGAAGTTTTCAGGTAATTCAACATTAATATAACCATTTGAAGGATTTGGATATACTTTTAAAGAATTTACCTTAAACAAATCAGAAATTCCAACAAATATCGCATAAACGGCTTCGGTATTTGATTCATATTCGTTTCCATCAATATAACCCAGGATTTTAACATCATAGGAATCTGTTGAGGTTATTTGTGTGTAGATAATATTTTCTCCTAAGTCAAAACCAGATATAGATTTATCATAGGTTTCGTCTACATATAAATGTAATGAATCATAATTCTCACTTAGCGTAGCATTTATTTCAATCGTATTTGCTTCATCTGCCCTCGAAGCTGAATTAATAACAGGTTTAAAGTCAGCAGTAACTCTATACGAATTTGATTTATAGATATTACTATTCATATAACTTTCCATATATATAGTATGTTCGCCTTCTGTTTCAACAGTTCCAGTTGAAATGTAACTTCCTGCATGATTATCAGTTACTTTATTTACAAATTTATTGTCGATAAATAAGTACGCAGAATCTACATCAACTAATAAACTGTAATTTATAGAAACTGTCTGTTCTCCGGCATATTCCCCAGAAGTTATATCAATAATATAATCTAATTCCGAAATAGAAGCAGTCCAAATGCCTCTTCCATGAGTAGCAACAACAACCTGGCCATCCTTAATAAACATATCATAAACAGAAACAGCAGGAATTCCATTATCTGCATAATGCCATGATACTCCATCATCGGTAGACTCAAATAATCCAATATCAGTACCTACCCAAATAGTAGAAGGGTCATTAGGTAAAACAACTAAGCTATGTGTAACAACATCAGGGAATCCGTTATCACTTGAAGTGTTTCCAACAAAACCTGATAAATCTTCCCATGTTTGTCCTAGGTCTTTTGTCCTTAAAACTTTTGGTTCTTCAGCCAATGAAAATAATAAATAAGCCGTTGAGTCTTCATAAGGATGAGTTGCTATACCACTTATAAATCCACTTAAATCAGCACCAGCAAATTCTGTTACTGCATTAAATGTTTCACCTTGGTCGGTAGAAACAAAAATCTTCCAATCATTTGCTTCTGACATAGCTGCACCAGCCCAAACTATATTTTCATTTGCTACTGATACTTCTACATTATGTTGACTGGTAACTGCTGTCCTTCCTTCTTGAAGCCATCCATCTCCAATTGATTTTGGACTCCATGATGAACCAAAATTAGTTGATTTATAAATACCATTTTTCCCAACAGCATACAGATTGTCCGGTGTATTTTTATGAGTCGATAATCTTGAAATGAAAGGTCCATCACCAGATGCTATACCTGAACTAGCTGAACTCCAAGAAGCTCCTCCGTTTATAGTTTTTTGAAATGAGTTATTATATACACTTCCAATAATTTTCTGATCATCTGAGTAATGCCATATACATTCAAAACCATCTCCACCTATTTGGAATAAATAATCTGTGGTAGATGAGGCGTCTTCATCTGCCGGACTTCTCCATGTGCCATTATCCTGCATGCCGCCAATATACTCGTCAGCTTTAGGTTTTTTAGCAACACCATAAAATTGCGTTGTAATGTAATTATTTGGCAGTTGATTAAATGTAATCCCTTCATTCTCGGAAATAGCTAAACCACCATCATTTGCATTAATAACAATGAATTTTTCATTGGCTTCATCTGTTTTAATCATCACTAAATTATGATGGTCTGGATGTAATCCAGGAATACTTGTTGTGCCGAATCCAGCACTTTGATTATAATTATTGGCCCCACTTCCATAAGCATCAGAAACATTTTCACTTGTACCGGTTTGTAATGATACGGTTCCATAAGAAATAGATATTTTAGAATCAGGCAAACTTGTATCATCCCAGGTTGCACCATCTGCTAATGTGGGCCAGAAAAAATATAATTGTTTGTAGGAATGTCCTCCATTCTGATCAATATCAGGTGAGGCAGTAGTTGAATAATCGACCGCATTTACAAATAGGTATTCTCTTCCTTTAGTGTCATCATCAGGATCTCTGGCTTCAAGATCAAATTTCCCATCTTCTTCTTGATCTCTGAACGATGCCATAAGTTGTTTATTATTTGTAACATCCCAAACTTGGAATGGAACATCAACGTAATCTTTGTATATATAGTTGGATGCAGGCACACCTGAACCAACACCACCGACAGTAAAGCGATGTGCCTTCTGAGTCATTCCTGTCCCAAAACGAATTTCAACTGATGCCCAGTCTGTGTCAACTAAATTAGTTGCATCATTTTTGTCTCCGGTTTCCATGCCTCCATTTAAGTATGTTCCTCCGAAATTAATGAAGTCTAAAAACGATTCGGTATCAATTAAATCAACTCTATATATAAATGGATCTGAATCTTCAGTTGTTCCCGGATCGGAAAAATCTACTTTCCATAAATTTACTCCTCCTAAAAACGCCACATCTTCATCATATGGATGAGCCGTAATTATATTATCATATTCACCTTGTCCTCCTAAATAATCGTGTACTCCATAATCTTTCTTTTTAAATTTACACCAGGTATTTCCTGAATCATCTGAGCGATATACAACAGGATCTGAACTGGTATTAATACTTAAATAAATTTTTGCTGTATTAACAGGAGATATAGCTAATTCATATCGATAACCTTGTTCAAGTCCATCATTAGATTGTAACCAGGTATCTCCGGCATCAGTAGATTTTACAACGCCAATAGCATGTTCTGTTGCGTATAATTTATTAAAATTAGTAGGATCAGCATCTAAGTCTTCAATGCCATTATCACTTGAATAAACTTTATTCCAGCTTGTTCCACCATCAATTGATTTTAAAATTCCATTTTCAGTAGCTGCAATAACAATATTTGCGTCAGTTGGATCTACAACTAACCTGTTAACATATTCGAAATCTTCACTATTGGCCGTAGCTGTTAATTGTGTCCAGATTAATCCTTTATCTGTTGTTTTAAATATTCCACTTCCCTGTAAATATGTTCCACCCGGAAAACTCTCTCCTGTACCGGCATAAATAATCTGGTGGTTCGATTCAGCCATTGCAAGAGTATTTGCTGATAAATTAGGAAATTCGTCTGTTAAACATGTCCAGGTTTGGCCTCCATCAGTAGTTTTCCAGACACCTCCTGTAGCAGCACCTGCAAACCAGGTATCATGAGTTGCATCATCTGGATCAATAATTAATCCCCTTGTACGTCCACCAACGTTTGCTGGTCCTCTTTCTTCCCATACTGGTGTAAATTTAGAACTTGTTTTAATTCCTTTTCGTATTGCTTTAGCATTTGAAAATTCAGCTATACGGTAATTTAGAGGATAAGAATTATCTTCTTCTCCAAATTTTGTTGTAATCGCTTTAAAATATTTTGTAAACTCATTTGGTTTATCAGTTTTTTCTGATTCTCCATTCTTTCTTTTGTTGTTATACTCAAGTTCCCACATTTGTTGTGGAGTTAAAGATTCTCCTAATAGTGAATTATTAGAATTTGCGTTGTGGAAATAAAGGAATCCCGTTATCCCACCAACAATTAAGGTTAATAATAGTAAATAGAGTTTTTTCATGATTAATAAATTAATAATAATTAAATAGTAGATTTGTTTTTTTCTTCTTTAATTTCTTGTATTTCTTTAGAATTTATATCGATAATAAAGCTTTTTATATTACTACTTTCAGGTGTGTCAATTATACCATAATATCTGGTCAGTAATAACTGTTTATTGTTAAGCCATTTAAGTTTTGCATTGCTAAATTTATTTTGATATATAATTTCATCTGTAGATTTATCAAAAACAAAAAAGTTAATATTGTTTACAGGATTTACTGATGTTTCTTTTTTTTCCGATAAATAAAGAATCCAGGTTTTTTCTTCATTTGGTATAATATAAAGTGAATCTGAATTGTTGAAATTATTTTCTATAATTTTTTTAATTATATCATTCTGTGTGTTTTCGGGTTGCTCTTTCTCTATACTTTTATTTGGAGAACAGGACATTAATAATGTAATCGTAAATAGGATACAATAAGAATAAATAGAAATAAAGTATTTCATAATTAATTTATTTTGAGTAAGAAATAAATTTAGTTTACAAATTTATATTTTTTATCGATAAACGAAAAAAAAAGTTTAAATAATCTTTTATGTTTTATGCATTTTAAATTTTAATATAAACTAAAATTATTATTAATAACGATTAATGAATATTGAAGCGAAAATTCAAATAGTAAGTGCAACAGATTAGATAATAATTGAAGGTAATGGGGCATGCCCCATTACCTTCGCAAAAAATCTGTTGTGTATGAGCAAAGTTTATAAACATCTTACCCAAGAGCAAAGATACAAATTAGAAGCATTATTAAAGG
>JAUWQL010000107.1 GCA_030611105.1 Bacteroidales bacterium | reverse complement strand
TGACACTGTTTTATAATATATTAAGCCTTCACATGCTATTTTTCGTACCAATATAATATATTAAGTACCATCAATTATAAAAGAAAAGATGGCAAAATTTAAGCTCTTCCCGATTTTTCATCGGGATGTGCATGATTCGGGGAAAAGGAAATGTAATTCAGGTTTGTATAAAGTTTAAAAAAAGAAGTTGTAAGTAATTAGCTCTTTTGATTCTCATATTTATATTGATTTTGGATATCTCCAACTTGCTCTTTTGAGTACTTTGAGATTATTTTATTAAATCCTTCTTCAATCAAATCCTTAATAGATTTACGTTCCCAATACGCTATTGCCTTAATCTTTTCGTAAGTATTGTTATTTACTATTAAAGTGGTTCTTGAATAAGAAGGTATTTGCTGTTCTCTATTTTCAGTTTTTTCTTTTACTACTTTCTTATTTGAAGCTTGAAACAAACTATCTATACCACCTGTAAAATTCTTTTTTGCCATATTAATTCATTTTATGCTTATTATCTCATAATATGATATTACCAATATTACTTTTATTACAAGTATTACTAATATTACTTGGTAATACAATATTACCAGAGAATATTGTATGATCTATATTTCCATGTAATACAAAACATTAATTCATTCTTTTTAAGAACTCCTGTACTAGTTTTCCATAATCATGAGCTCCAATACTGTTTTTGTTATAATTAAATATATCCATTCCTGTCATTGGTGCTTCAGCTAAGGAAATATTTTCTCGAATAGTAGATTTAAATAACTTTGTACCAAAATGTTGTTCTACGCTCTTTGCAATATCTCTGTTAAGTACAAGTCTTTTATTAAATTGAGTAAGGATAACACCTCCTAGATCAAACTCAGGGTTAATTCTATCTTTTACTTTCTCAATAACTTCAACAAGTTTTGCTAGTCCCTGTGTGGCTAAATATTCCGCCTGTAAAGGAATTAGTAACTGGCATGATGCTACAAAAGCATTTACCGTTAGCAATCCTAAAGAAGGCGGACAATCAATAAACACATAATCATAATTAGCTTTAATCTTATTTATCAATCCTTTCAAAATATATTCTCTGCCAGGTTCGTTTATGAGTTCCACTTCTGCTCCTGAAAGATTAATATGTGATGGAATAATATCAAAACCTTTTCTGATTTCGATTGGTATTAGATCACTATTTTGAGTAAGACTATCGTATATACTATACTCAAAATCTTTTATTCCCAAACTCTGGGTTAAATTTGCTTGTGGATCAAGGTCAATACATAATACTTTTTTACCTTTTCGGTTTAAACCAGCAGATAAATTTACAGTTGTAGTTGTTTTCCCAACTCCACCTTTGTGATTTGCAATTGAAATAATTTTAGTCATAGTTTATGGTTTTAGTTATTAATTACATATCTCTTGAAGGGTTATTCCTTCGTCGTTTTTTCTTTTTCTTTCGTTTCATTTCATCATCATCAGGACTACTGCCATAAGAAATATAGTTATGTCTAAATAAGTAATTTAATGGACTAGTGTCTGAAAGTTCATTATTTGAATTCAATCTTGTTGTAACATCAATAATGTCATTCACCAATTTACCTGTAAAACTGTGTGATCTTTCATGATCCATCACTTTAGGAATATTTACATTCCATCTTTTCTCCTTTTGCTTTGAATCCAAGTCATAGCATACCCTTCGGATTTTTTCTTCTTTAAGTTCGGTAGGAAGTCCTTTAATTGGTTTATTTAAAAATTCAGCATAATTCAAAACTACTTGAGTTGGGTTTTCCGCACTTCTACCCATTTCTAAATTATAAGATAAATTAATCAAGCTTTTAAATATCGCACCACTCATATATGGTAATTCTGTAGCGTTTATAATCTCCGACTTAATTAATTTATTGTTTCCCGACTTATCATTTAAGCGGTCAACAAATTCAGAAATTAGCTCCCTCCTCTTTGGGTGTTTCTGATTTAAAAATTCAATCACTTTATCTTCATTCAACCTTATTTTATCAGAGAATTCTTGCTTTTCTTCCAATGTACCATTCTTTCTAATTTTTAAGGAATAATAGCTTTCCTGTACACTCCGATTATATAAAAACTGATTGTCGAATAAGTTTTCGCAATTATTTTTAAAACGATCACGATCAAATCCTCCGGTAACAGGTCCTTTTTTTGTATTTCTATGATTAGATGCAGGGCTCAGTTTTTTCTTCCCATCAACACTTTTTCTTCCTATAATAAAATGAATATGCGTAGTTAATCCTGGTTTCTCCTCTCCTTGCTTTACTTTTCCCTGCAAAACCTCTTTGTCGGAACCATGGAAATATCTATTATATTCTATTTTAGCAAACCAATTAATATCATCAATGCTTAGTCCTTTATCAAAGTTTCTGGCATATTCTTTCATAACTTCTATCGTATATGCTTTAATCTTATCAACGTTATTGTTTAAAAAAGCTAACTCCTTTTGACTAAAATTTAAGGATCCGGAATAAAACTTTGCATCTGTTTTCATTAATCCCTTTTTGTTATTATCAATAGCGTCAATCACTTTAAAGGAAGGGATACAATCATCTGTCTGATTAAAGAAAAATTCTTTATTAAGACCTTTCTTTTCATCTTCCTTTTCCAAGTAATTAACTAGCTTCCCGCAACTGCCTTTGTTATCAGCAAGATTTTGGGGTCTATCAAACTTTAGGTATGGCATTCTTGAAATTTTGGATATCTTCTTTGTTATAACTTCCCATGCGTTTATTAATAAGCAGATAAAATAATAATTTAACTAGATTAACTAAGTTTTGAATATTACTATTATGATTATTATATCCGGAAACGAAATTCTTATTCGCAGTTGAAATTGATGCTTTTACATCTCCTAATTTTTCATTAATATCAGAAATATCATTTTTTAATATAGTAGAAACATTTCCAATTTTTTCATTTACTATTTTCAAATCTTCTTTAGTTAACATAAACTCCAGCTTATCTTTTAACCTTCTATCAATAATAATTAAGCTATCAAGTAAAGGCGATAATTTATCCCGTTCATGCACTTTTATAAATCGAATAACCTGATCGAGACGTTTATTTAAAGCTGCCATTTCCTCTTTAGGACTTGTTATTTCATCTAGAGGATTTATTCCTGTCTTTTTGAAATACTCAACAGCTGCATTTAGAAAATCAACTTGCGATAATTCTACTTTCTTTGAAAGTTGTTTTAAAACTCGCTGATGTGATTTACTAATATTTGTAGTGGTTAATTCTTTTGACATATTATAAATTAATATAATTAAAAGTTAATAATCAGATATTTAGACAAGCCAATATTACATTCATAATGATTTATAATATACTTCACATATTAGTAATCCGCTCATTATATGCTACTTATCCTATTTCCCAAAAAGGGAATAGCAAGCAAAACAGGACTCCGTCCCGTTTCGGCTTGCTATAAATTATCGCCTACGATCTTCCCCTTCGTAAATTATCTCATTACACATTTCACGTAAACGACTTCTTACTCTTTGACCATAGAATTTTTCGATCTGGCTAGGACTTAAATTAGTAGAAATAAATGTTCTCATTCCGTATTTCATAAATAAATCGTAGCGTTTCAAAAAGATATCAGCTATTACATTTCGTGCATTTCCAAAATGATTAGCTGATTTTGGTTCAACACCTAAATCATCATAACATTTGATTATTGGTTGTTTAAAATCAGGAATCCCATCAACAGATCTTTTAAAACTATGTATTCCATGTGATGGTAATACTATTGCTCCATTAATTATAAAACTATCGACAATACTAGTTGTACTGAAGAGATGAAAGGAATATTTTGATAAATATTGTTTATAATAAATTTTGAAAACCTTGAATAAAGTAGTTTTACCAGTTCCAATTCCCCCACGAACAATTAATCCTTTTTTTAAGCTATATCCCGGAATAATTTTCTCGAATTCAGGGTTTCCATGAAAATATAAGAGTAAACTTTTATAAATCATTAAATCACTTTCTGTCAATGCAAAATTATTTGCTAGTGGCGAACCAATTTTTTCAATAATTGTTAAACACTTTTCAAATTTTAAAGAATTCATATTTATTTCTTTTTTTTAATTATTATTCTTATAATTTTTCTTCTTCTTTTTTTTCTTCTTTTTCCACATCACTATTTGAATTTGTATTTTGATGGTATGTATAGTCTTTATATAGGGTATCTATACCGTATACATAGGGTATCAATTCTTTATCTTTTACATCTTTAAATTCTTTAATAATACATGATTTAACTTTTGGTGATTTAGTATAATTGTACTTACTAAAATTGATAACGCAGACTTCGGAAGTTTTATAACTATACTTGATCTTCTTATAACTACAAAGAAGTTCAAGTAGTTTATTAATCGTATCTTTTGTATATCCTGATTCAAATTCCATTTGTTTTAAAGAGACTTCATAAATACCACACTGAGTAACACTAGGATTTGTCAATAAATAGATATAAAAATATTTCTGTTCGGGAGTTAGTTCCAGGATCCAGGGATCATTCCAGAATTTTGTCTGTATTGCTCTGTATTTAGCCATCTCTATTGAACTTTACTATTTTCTAATACTTTTACGATCTCATCATAATCGTATAAGAGCATACCTCCTATTTTACTAAAACTCACATCCCCTTTTACTCTCATTTCTTGCAACTTCCCTGGAGATATATTCCCTAAGACTTTTCTAACATCTTTTGACTTTAACCAACGTTTTTTAAAACCATCATTTGATTTATTTATTAGTACTTCTATTTTGCCAATTAGCTTTTTCTCAAATTCCAAGAAATCGGATACTGTCATAATTTTTTCAGACATAATATTCTAATTTAAATTGTGAATAATTCATTTTGATTTAATTTGATTTCGAAACAAATATTTTGCGTAAATAAATGAGAAATGATTGATATAATAATTAGTCCTAATTAGTCCTAATCGAAAATCACACTACCTGAAACACCCTATATAAAAGAAATCTAAGCAATAACTCAGAGTTTCACTTTTTAAGAAATAAATCGAATGCAAATTTTGATCGTTAATACAACGTCCCTAATTTTACCTTGAACCAATACAAAAAATAAAATGCGAAACGTATTATCGTGGAATGAAGCTCTTGAAGAAAATTATGAACCAAGAGATTATTCTTATCAAAAAGAAGACATCCAAATTGGAGAATATCCTGCGAGTTTGAATTTTAAAATCTGGTCAAAAAAAGTAAGTGGAATAACTTGTTATTTTACCAATCAGGAATCTGGTAAGAAATTCCAATTAACTGTTTATAGAAATACAGATCGAGAATACGAATTAAAAAATTGTGACATAGATTTTGCTGAATGTCCTATTGAAAGTTTATATAAAATTAACGTTGGCAAGAATAACAGAGGTAACATTAAATTTATCGCAGCAGAAGTACTTGAGTAAACCGCGCGTAAGAAAAAAAAGGTCTTTCATTTTTAATTGGTCGTGAAGTTGGTTGTGTGTAAAAATGAATGTCCTTTTGAGCAATGAAAAAAGCCTCATTTCGAAATCTACTTTCGGAATGGGGCTTTTTAATGAATTAATACATCGAAGTACCCAACTGGAACATTGGCATATACATTGCAATAAGAATAATGCCAACCAATAAACCTACAAAAATGATCATGATTGGTTCAAGCACACTGCTAAGCATTCCTATTCTGTGTTCCAGTTCCTGGGAATACTGATCGTTCAGTTTGGCAAAAACGGTATCCAACTGGTTTATCTCTTCGGCTACTTTGGTAAGAGAAACTGTTCGTTTATCGAAAATAGAAAACTGCTCCATGCTTTTATACAAAGGCTTTCCATATAAAATATCATTTTCAATTGTTGTTAGTGCTTGTTGGTACGGATAAAAAGGAATCATATTTTTTATTAGCTGAATAGCCCTTAACATAGGAGTTTTTGAACCAATAAGTAAAGCCATAGACTGACAAAACCTTGCAAGATAGATTTTCTGCACTAATACCCCAATCATTGGTGTTTTTAGTAATAGTTTTGAAGATAAGTTGCGATACCAGTTCTTTTTTCGAACAAAATATAGAACTAAAATAATGGAAACGATAATTAATAGAATCATTCCAAGGTATTCCGAAAAAACGTTAGAAAGCTTTACAACGGCTTTGGTAAGTGCCGGCAAATCTCCTTTAAATCGTTTAAAAACATCCTCGAACATGGGAACAACAAAATTCATCATAAATATTACAGCACCAACAGCTGTTATCAAAACCAGTAAAGGATATGTAAGTGCACTGGTAAATTGTTTTTTCTGTTTTATCTTTTTCGAAAAATAAATGCTTAAATCTTTAAGTACATTATTTAATTTACCACTCTCTTCTCCAATTCTAATACTATAGAATTCATAAGCCGTAAATTGGCCTGATTCTTCCATTGCTTCAGATAAACTTATACCTTCCAGAACACGATTCATCAAATCCTCAAAAATGGCCTTTTCTTTCTTTTTTGTTTGTTCAGCCACAACAATATCCATTGCCGTACGAACATCGGTTCCCGAGGTAAGCAAAATATTTAGTTCAGAATAAAACTGTTCCTTTTTCAGATCTTTTAATCCCTTTTTACCAAAAGCAATATCCTTATTTAAAAAATCAAAGACTTTTTTTAAATCATTACTCTTTGCTTCCCGAGCCCCGCCTGCCGGACCTGCCTTGTCGGCAGACAGGCGGGCAGGTTTACTTTTCTTCTTAATATCAGCTAAATCAAGACTCATTATCTAAAAATGGAATTATTAACTTTTTCTTCGCTTTGGTATTCTTTATAAAATGAATATGGTAAAATATTGTTGTGTATTTTTATATCGAACGAGAGATGTGTTACCATTCCTGAATTTCCGTGTTGTAATTGATATTCAAGATTTGAATATTCAACCTTAAAGGTATCAATATTTTCATTAAATCGTCTTAAAATACCAATATCCGAAAATTCGTATATACACTTGCCATTTTTATCGCTAAAATTTAATTCGTAAATTCCGTACTCTATTTGATTATATCGTTCAAAATCGGTGTTTAAAATCGATTTTAATTGTAAAACTTCAAGGTTTTTATCATAGTCTCGAAGAATCCTTTTGTTCGAACTTGCCAATTGCATATACAGGCTAATTGCTAAAACCATAACTATACTTGTAATGGTTAAAGCAACCAGTATCTCAATAAAAGTGAATGCAGATAGCTTTTTCATATATTTTTCTTTGTGAATTTTAGTGTCTTTGTGTTTTGGTGGCAGAATATAATAGCCACTAAGGCACAAAAACACAAAATAACACTAAGATTTTTAAAGAATTTAATTGCGTTTAAACTCATTTTCAATAATAATTAATTCATTTTGTTCAAATAATTTATGATTTCGTGAATCATAAGCGGAAATGTTTAACTGAAATAATTCCTCATTATTTTCATATTCTGATACTATTTTTTTTACAATAATATTTCCATAATTAAATTCCTGGTCTATATATGATTTCTCCGATTTAGTCTGAACCATAATATCATTTGCTAAAATATACGCTTTTGTTTTTAAGCTGTTATTGCTGTTTTTACTAATATTTAACATAAGCACCATGGCCATAGAAAATGCTATTGTAATAATAAGCATGGCAATTATGGCTTCAACCAGGGTTGAAGCCATTGCTTTTTTAAGTAAATATTTGTTCGTATTCAATTTATCTAAAAATATTTCTAAAATTAATCGATAAATCTAAATAAAAAAAGGCCTAAGCTAAAAGCTTGAACCTGTATTTTGTTTTTATTCCCTTACGCTAGCTAAATACTTATTTTTGTTTTGTTTCCGAATCGCTTCCTTTAAATAATAATTGACTTAACAATAACCTGCTGACACTGCCGCCTGCCAAAGCGAAGCGGTGGACAGGCAAGCAGGAATTTTGATTTTAAACGAAACGGGCTAGTCAGGATTTATTGGAACGGGGATTTATCCTTTCATTTTTGCAGGATCCTGCCTGGAGTCAAAAATATCTGTAATGTAAATATATTCGTCAACAACCCTGTAAATGATCTTATAATGTCCTTCAACAAGTCTCCTGTGGTCTAAATGTTCCAATAGATACTCTCTTTGTCCTGAAAAAGGTTGTAAAAGTAGTGTGTCTGCGGTATCAAGTATCTTATCCCTTATTTCAATTAACTTTTCATAAGACACGTCCAAAGCAATAAATTCTAAAGCTTCTTCAAAACTGACTAAAGCCTGTTCTGTATAAACCAACTTCATTATCTGCCAATATGGTTGGTTCGTCTTTCAATTTCTTCTCTTGAAAAGAACTTGCCAGAACTGATATTTTCTTCTGACTTCTTAGCCCTGCTTGTTAATTTAGATTTTAAAACAGTTTCTTTTTCAAATACAGAATAAAGTTTTTCGAACAACTCGTCAATAATTTGTTCATCTGCTTGGGATAAGTGATTATGTATATAATCTCTTTTTTCAATAATATTCATAATGTTCATTATTTTATCTCCTACAAATTTAACGATTATTAATGACATAATGTTTCACCTTAAATATCTTTCCTCTTTTTACATAATTTTTATTCTTTTGCGCTAGCCCAGTATTTAATTTCTGTATAATGTAAAGTTTAAAATATTTTATAATAAACTATAAATACTTATTTTTGTATTGTTTCCGAATATTCGGAAAATTCATTTCGATATTAAACGAAGTGGGTTCTGGTACTGTTTCCGCTTTTAAAATTATTTTGTAATCGATAAATCTCTTCGTTTCTGTTTACAAAATGTTCTCCTGATACAATTTTCCCAAAAACAAACGGTGAATTCATTGCTAAAATTTTTAATTATACTCAAAGGTATAATACAAGAATTTTAAAAAGAAATATGGAGAAAATAATTACTTATGTTTAACGTAAGCATCATGGCCAAAGAAAATGTAATTGTAACAATAAGCATGGCAACTATAGCTTCAATTAAGGTTGAAGCTTGAAGTTTTTTAAGCATATTTTTGTCCGTACTCAATTAATTTAAAAATATTTATGAAATCAAGAATATTTATATTTTCTCTATTAACTCTTTTCTTACTAATTCAAATGCCTCGAGATTATCATACTCAATTCCAGGTCGCAGTAACGCAAATATGTCACCAGTAAATTCCGGGTCTAAAATTTTCATTTCTATATTTCTCAGAAACTGTTTTCTTGACGGAGGATTATCTACCGAAAACTCCATATATTGCTCATAACAATGTATTATTTTATCGGTATTAATGTCTTTATTTAAAAGAGCCCAGTATAAATCAAACAAATCCCGGCCTTTACGACGTTGATACAAAGCTCTAAGTTTGGTTGCTAGTAATTCCTCCAACTCATAGGAGAGAATTTCACAAGAACTTGTGAACCATGAGTTTTTAATACTATGATTTATTTTATTTAATCCCAATACATTGAAGTGTTCTCTGCAATTAATTTCTATCTTTAAGCGTAATCGAATAATTGGAGGAGTTTCTGATTGAAAACGATAAGTAATAGTATTATTGTTCACATTTTGTTTTATATTTCTCTTTGTACCAAGAAACAATAATTGTTTTCTAATTTGATCAAATACAGGCTTTATTTCCCCTTCTTTTACTTGAACTAAATCAATATCTTCAGAATATCTTACCTGTGGTTTCAAATGAATTTTATGAAGTGCAGTTCCTCCTCTAAAAGCAAGGTTTTCTCTTAAAAAATCGTTACTAAAAATTTCAACTACAGCGCGCTCAATTATTAAATCTTGTTCAATCTGAGCATCATTTAGCCAAGGTGCAAATTCCTTCCATTCTTCAATGTATCTTTTTGGAATCATTAATAATCTATATCAATATTTAAAATAACCTTCCATTTTTCATTAACTACACCTGTTTTCTTTTTTTGTAAGATAGACAATGGAATTGGTTTTAAACTTTGAGTTTTAATAATTTTGTACAATGCTTCTGAAATAGTTTCTAAGCCCAACACCTCATCGTATAAAAATCCAAGTCTTTGAATCGTTGTTTTATGATTGTACTTTTTTGCAACTGATACCAATCGAGAAATAACAATTTCCTCAACCAATTCTTCCAGAATTAAGAGTAATCGATTTATGCCTCCAATTCTTTTATGATAATAAACAAGGTCAAGTGCTGTTAACTCAGGCGATGATATTTTAATATAACCAGCATCTGTTTTTTTCTCTTGTACATATTGCGAAAACCGTTTTCCTTTCGTAAAAAATTCTATATTTATTTTACTGTTTTTAATATTTCTCAATGGAGGTTTTTCTATTATTATTTGTGAACTCATCGGTTGTTGATGTCCGGCTCCATGTAAACTTGCCGCCGAATATAAACCCAGGTAATAATCCCTTTTTAAGAATTTCATTAAATCATCTATGAAAAGATAAATTGGAAGAATCCCTCTTTGTGCATGTTCCGGTGGTAAAATAACATAAAAACCTTGCCGTACCTGAGCAATTGTTTTTTTATTTTTAAGGCGATAAAGGTTTTGATTTATTGCTTTTTCAGTAATATTAAATTTTTCTTTTAACTCTGTGAGTGTAACCGAGTATCGTCCCTTAGAACGTACTTCGTTTAAATAATCAACAAGATAATTATATGTTGCTATTTCTTTTCTCATGATTTACATTTGCATAAGCCTACACAAAGTGTAGTGTTATGCAAATATAAATATACATTTCATTAAAACAATATAACTGACTACTAAAAAACAAATAGGCTTAATAATTTTCACACTAGCATATTATTCGTATTCAATTTATCTCAAAATATTTCTAAAATTAATCGATAAATTTAAATAAAAAAAACAAGCTCAAAAATGTTTGCCGTATTTATAGATCATAGTTCAAGCCTCAGAGCTTGGACTATTAAAGATTCACCAGTTTTGAGCGGGTATGCAACCAAAGCTTGTATAAAAATAAAGAATTACAAACAACCACTAGCGAGGGCATATTATTTGCCACAAAAACACTAAGACACAAAATTTCACGAAGGATTCATAAATATAGATTTAAACAAAAGGGTACAAGCGAAGACGCTTGCGCCATTTTGTGGCTAAATTATTTTAAATTATTACTAAGGAATTGGTATAAGTTGCAACTGTCTTACACTAATGGTTTTAGTTATACCTCCGCCTGTAACAGTAATTGTACCAATACCATTATCTTCATATGAACAAGATACTTCAATGGTTGCATTATTGCTACCAGAAACCGGGTTTATTATTAACCAACCCACATCTGTTGTTATCGTCCAGTCAACAATAGATGTTATTGTAAAAGTCAGGGTTCCTCCAACATCGAAAAAACGTAATCCTGTGGTGCTTACTTCTAAATCATCAGGAATTATTTCATCTACTGGTTCACCTTTGTAATGATAAGAATAACTTTCCAAAATATTCCCGTCATCATCTTTAATTAATTTAAGTCGCCTAAAATTATCATATTCATAACTTGACACTCTACCTGTTACATCAGATTTTGAAGTAACTCCTTTAGTAGGATCATAAGTACTCGTTGTCATTTGAGCATCAGTAGGATATAATCTTAAATCATCAAACCATACTGTACCACTACCATTATTATCAACTCGAAGGTATATACATTTTTTATCAGAAGGAACAGAGATTTCACCTTCTAATAAAACCCATTTATCCTTTTCATAAGTTCTTTGGGATTCACCAACCCAATTAGTACCCAAATAACTATCATTTATATTTTGATGGAAACAAAACAAATCTGCAGAAGTGGCTGTACTGTAAACCCATGCTGAATACTTATATGTTTTAGTTGCGGAATTATCAATATTCAGCATTGGCATGTAATAATAGTATTCACCAGAACTTGCTTTTACTGATTTTAGAGAACTATCCCCTGAATGTGTTTTGTCGCTTGCAAAGGAATAATCATGCCATGCATAAATGCCAGGATCTTCTTCAAAGCTTGTGTGGAATATTTCATTATATTTTGCATTAATAACTTCTGCTATTGGAAATAAACCTTCACATCCCCAGATAAAAGAGTTATAAGTACCATATTGATTATGATATTGTAAAATATTACCATAACTATCAAATTTATTGTAAGTACGAACTAATTCATATCTCGTATCCTTGTTAAAAGAATAATCATAAACGCCCCAAAAAGAAGTTCTATCTAATTCGGAAAAAGTAAAATTACTTTCTTCAATTGGAGAATCTGTTACCAAACGATATTCTTTGTAAGGAAATATTTTATAACCTGCAAATAAACTGCCCGTTGACTGATATAAAACCAGACTACCACCAAGGATTTTATCGTTCTTATATGCCAATTTTTCAACAGGTAGATTTATCATATGTTTTTTTAATCCCCGTACCAGGGCTAATGCTTCAGTACTACCTGTATAAATTGCAGGCAACCCTGTAAGGCTATGGTATTCTCCACTATATCTTGTAACAACCTTATCCGCTACAGCATCATATTCAATGGTTTCTTCTATTTTTAATTTTAAATTGGTATTATATCCAAAAGTTTTAGTTTGTGATATTTCTTTACCTGTACTAAATTTTTCTGTTTTTGTTATTCCGGTATAGCTAGCCCATTCGTTACTATTCCAATAAATAGCACCATAAAACTTGGGATTTGGTGTTGAACCTCCCTCATGAATTAATAAACGATAAGGGAATAAACCATTACATATCTGTCCTCCTGACAATATATCTGTTTCATAAGTTTCATTTACAAGTACATTGTTTTCAGAATCTTTTATAACCTTGGAGCTTAACATTGTACTTTCGGCATCAGCTTCAGTTGTCATTGATGCATTTGATATTGTACCCTCCTGTGGATTAAAATCATAATCATACCATATTGGAGGTACTTCTATAAAAGATTTTATTGTTGATATTACGGATCCATTTTCAATCGTATTTAGTGCACTCTCCCTGTATATAGTAGATGTTTCAGAATCATAACGTTTGTTAACAATATTATATGAATAAGCATTGTAACGATATATGCTGTATTTTTTTTCGCCCCTTTTTTGTTGTGGCTTCGCCACAATATTAATTTTTGTCCCGATTTTCGGGACTTATTCTTAATTTATTAAATCGTTTTTTCTTTTAGTTTTACATTGACTTTTCTTTGTTGTTTTTCGGGTTTATCT
>JAUWQL010000020.1 GCA_030611105.1 Bacteroidales bacterium | reverse complement strand
TTTTTGTTTCCAACCAATTCTAAATTTAATAGAAGACATGAAGAATTTGGCTTGAATCAATGGTATATAGTTGAGCTAAAAATGAAAGAAAAATTAGTAACCCAAAACTTAAAATCCGAACTAGACAAAACGAATTTCTTTGAACTTACAGAATACTATTATGCTAAACGCATAAATGTAATGCCTAAAAGTTCAGTTCATACTAATACTGTTTTTAATGACCCAAGATTTGATGAACAATGGCATTATGAAAACACCGGTCAAACAAGCGGAACTTCAGGAGCAGATATCTCTCTAACCGAGGCATGGTCAGTTGAAACGGGCGGTGACGATGTTGTTGTTGCAATTATAGACGGTGGAATTGACTATAATCATCAGGATTTAACTAATGCGATGTGGATAAATGTGCAAGAAAAAAATGGAACAACTGGAGTTGATGATGATGCTAATGGATATATAGATGACATTTACGGATATAACTTTGGTGATAATACAGGATCAATTGCTGAACACCCTCATGGAACCCATGTTGCCGGAACTATTGGTGCGATTAACAATAATAATACAGGTGTTTCCGGAATTGCAGGGGGATCTGATACTAACGGAGGTGCCAGGCTAATGAGTTGTCAAACATTTGGTTCCTATAACGCTGATGGATTTGATGTTGCATTTGTATATGCTGCTGACAATGGTGCTGTAATAGCACAAAATAGCTGGGGATATACATCATCTGGAAACTATGAGCAATCTGTTTTAGATGCCATTGATTATTTTATCGCTAATGCAGGTTACGATGCGGATGGAAATCCTGTTGGAAGAATGCAAGGAGGTTTAGTTGTTTTTGCCGCCGGTAATGACGATCAGGACGCCCAGTGGTATCCTGCATATTACGAACCCGTTTTTGCCGTTGCATCGACAAATCATAACGACCAAAAATCATGGTACTCTAACTTTGGCGATTGGGTTGATATTTCGGCACCTGGAGGAGAAACTAGCTATAACACCGCAGAAGGTGTTCTAAGCACATTACCTGGTAACAGTTATGGTTTTTATCAGGGCACATCAATGGCTTGCCCTCATGTTTCTGGTGTAGCAGCATTAGTAGTTTCAAACAATACGAATTTTACACCTGATGGTATTAAACAAACATTGCTACTTGGCTCCGATTATATTGATGATATAAATACTTCATATGCTGGCAAATTAGGCCAGGGCAGACTTAATGCTTTTAATTCTTTGTCAGTAGAAGTAGATTCGGTCTTATACCCTATTAATGATCTAAGTATAAATTATACCTCATTTGATAAAGTAATAATTCAGTGGACTGCCAAAAACAATTTCAACTCTGGCAAATATGTTTCGGGTTATGATATTAGATATTCTACAAGTCTGATAAATGATAGTAATTTCGACACTGCAATAAGAATTGCATATACAAATAGTCCTTTAGACTCTGCAGAGGTTGAATTATTCGAAATTGAAAACCTTGAAGCATCAACTGAATATTATTTTGCAATTAAGCCAATTAGTATTCTTGGAAATATCGCTGATATTTCAAATGTAACTTCTGTTACAACAAATAACCCGCCTGTTATAAATGTATCTGTTACCGAATTAGCTGATACTTTATTTACAGGAGAAACATCCGAACATACATTTGAAATTTCAAATACAGGAGAAAGTGATTTAAATTTTACTATAGCTATAAATTACCAGGCCTTTTCAGAAGATAAAAAAGAATTTAAATATAATATTAAAACCTACTCAAATAACATACCTGAAGATAAAGTAGAAAATTCTTTAGAAGATATTGTATTTAAACCTGATTTTACTAAAAAAGTTTATATTGGTAAATCTGATGATAACATTCTTGTTATGGAAGCAACATCTGGTGCTAACCATTACAACAACGCCCTTAATAACCTCGGTTTATCAAGAACTTTGGTAACTAACTGGAATGAGTTAGAAACAGAACTTGTTAACGGTACTGATTGGGATCTTGTTATTATTAACTCGTATAATAATTACGCTTCAACTTCAGTACTTGACGAGATTAATAATTACCTGATATCAGGGGGGTTGCTAATTTTTGCAGATTGGGGAATGTCTAATTATACAAGTCATCCTTTGTTGCAAAACATGGAAATTACTTTTGTAAGTAGTTTTTCTACGCCAATAAATTTTGGAGCAATTGAAACTACTCATCAAATATTTAACCAACCAAATCAAATCAGCCAATTACAATGGACAGACAACCAGGCTAATATAGATGGGCAAATTGTAAATATTCTTCCTGCTGCCACACAACTTGCAGCTTTTAACGGATATTCAAATAGTGGGGCAATTGTATTAAATTCTTCAAATAATAGCATGTTTAATGGTTTCCAGGCAATAAATTTTAATGATGATGACGATAGCGATGGAAAATTGGATATTATCGAGTTAATTGAAAATCAAATAAGCTTTTTACTTAATGGAGATGCCTCCTGGTTAAATACAGATATAAGCTCTGGAACAATCCCCGCAGGTTCATCTCAGAAAATTGCTGTTACATTGAATGCATCTGGCAAAAATGCAGGAACCTATAATGCTAATTTAGTCATTGAAAATAATGACCCGGATACAAGCAATTATATAATACCTGTAACTTTAGAAGTTAACGGAGCCCCGGAAATATCTATTGAAAGAGATACTGTAATATTCGAAAAAGTCTTTATAAATCAGGAAATAACTGATAGCATTTACATTAAAAATATTGGGACTGATACTCTTGAAATAAGTTCAATAAACTGGAACGAAACAGCATTTGAGTGTTCGTTAAACGACAGTATCATTGCTCCTGGTGAAAAAGAGCAATTTGTATTAACATTCATTTCTTCCAGCGAAGGTTCATTTACCGATTCAATAGAAATAATATCAAACAGTTTTGCCGACAGTATTTTATATATTGAAGTATTCGCAGAAGCTTTATTACCTCCAATAATTACAATATCTATTGACACATTAGCTGCCAACTTGCATACAGGGGATACTTTGACAAAAAACCTGTATATTAGTAACCTTGCAGGAGGAAGCAATTTGTCCTTTAGTATCTCCAGTGAAAACAGCTCACATGATTCTACAAGTGTGCAATACTACTCAACAACAGGAGAAACCACTTATCATAATTTTAATAATGTAAGTGAAAATTCAGATTCTATATTCCTTATTATTACTCTTAATGGTGATTACACATCTTCTGGGGAATATGCATCTTTATCAATTGAAGGTACTGACTTGGGGCGAATTAATGAAGTCGGATTCCCTGATGGTACTGATTTTATTAAAACTTATTCATTTAAGGGAACAGATATTCAAAATTGGTTGTCGGACAACCAGATAAATGTTTCAATAATTAATTGTATGGAAGTTAATCCAGGATACGGCGAACAACTTAATCAGGTACAATTAATAATTAAAGAAAATGAATGGTTTTCAACTTCCATAAATGATGGAAATATTATCCCTGGGGATTCTGCAGAAGTAAAGATAACTTTCAATGCGGCTAGACTTGATGGAGGAGAATATTCGTCTAATTTAACAGTAAATAGTAATGACCCTGTAAACCCAATTGTTAAAATCCCGGTAAAACTTAATGTTATAGCCGCGTCTGATATTTCAATTGAGGAAGACACTATAGTATTTGATACAACATTCGTGACCACAGAACAGAACAAATCTGTAATAATTCAGAATAATGGAGTATTGCCTTTAGATATAAGCTTATCATCAAACTCAGGAGCTTACACTTTATCTGATAATAATTTTTCAATAGCAGAAGGTAAGAATGACACTTTAACAATAACTTTTATTCCTGATTCTGAGAATGATTTTCCTGCAAAAATCACATTGCTTACTAATGACCCTGATACACCAGAAGATAGCATCATTTTATTTGGAGTTGGATTAATACCACCCGAAATATCTGTTAATCCGGATTCTTTATATGCTACTTTAGACAGTGGTGATTCTACAACATTAGCTATAAATATAGCAAATGTTGGGGCTAATAGATTAGAATACTCAATTTATAAAGAGTACTATTCTGTATCAAAATCACAAAACTCAAAAATTGGATTTTATGCGGACGAAACAAGAAATAGTGGTATTAAGCTTAATTTAGAAAATTTAAAGTATAAAGATTCTGAATTAATTAACTTAAATAATATTGATACTGTAGAGTTCAATCAATATTGTACCGGGCTGAAAATTATAGGGAACCAACTAATATCCATTAATTATAGTAGTCAAACTTTGATTTTTTATGATTTAAACACGTTTGAGGTTGAGAACAGTTTCCCATTACATACCGAACCATATGGTATAACATATGATGGACAATATATTTGGATTGGAAATAACAATGGTAATTTTTATGCTTATGATTTTTATGGTTCACAACATGGTTCATTCAGTGCTCCTACTAGTACTTATAATTCAATTGAATTTAATGGCATCAATTTTATGGTTACTGCTTTATTCGATACTGATAAAAATGTTTATGAAATAGATTATAGTGGTAATCTGGTAAATACATTTACTAATGACCTTGAATATCATATCACTGGTCTAAGTAAAATTTCCGGATCAGTTAATAAATACTGGGGAATTTATTATATTGAATTAGATAGTTATGCTGTGCAGTTGACTATAGCTAATAGCTATGTTCAGATACTCGATAGCATAGCATTACCTGGTGCTGCATATTACAATACTGAAAATTATTCGAATGTATTGTACACAGCTCCATTTGGAGATAATAAACTTTATTTATCTTCTATTAGTTCTGGAGGAAATGGTGATTGGCTTAATTACTCGCCTGAATCCGGAACTGTTTTATCAGGGAACAATACGAATGTAACAGTTGACATAAATGCATCAGGGATGTATGATGGAACTTATTACGGAAATTTATATATTGAATCGAACGATCCGGCAAATGAGCAAAGCAGAGTACCTGTTACATTAACTGTAATTGGCTACCCCGAATTAGAAATAAGTACAGATACTTTATCGTTTAATACTATTTATGTTGGCGAAACTCAAACCAATTATTTTACTTGTACTAACACAGGAACTAAACAAGTTAGTATTTCGCCAATTACTTTTACAAGCAATAATTTTGAAGTAGGGACAACATTCCCTGAATTAATTTTACCAGGAGAATCGGAAATCATAATAATAAATTTTGCTCCACAAGAAGCAGGTAATTTGGAAGAGGTTTTAAATATACAATCTGATGCAACAATAAATTCATCATTGAATTTAAGGTTAATAGGAAATGCCACTGAGCCTCCGGTTATCAGTATAAGTACTGATACTCTTTATGTTTCAGCAAATTTAGGAGAAGATTGTAGCTCGTCATTTACAATTGAGAACCAAGGTTTAGGAACCCTTGAATATAATATCTCTGTTGATTCTGACAGTTCATCAACTTACTTTTGGGAATCAAGTTTAGAATCTGAAAATGTTGACTATAACTGGACAGATATTAAATCAATTGGTGAAGTATTGTATTTAACTGACGATAGCTATGAGACTAAAACTTTACCTTTCAATTTCACTTTTTATGGAGATATTAAAAATACAATCTATATAAGTTCAAACGGGTTTATTGCATTTAATAGCAATTACATAACTTCTTATTATTATCAAAATTTCCCAGATTCATACTCCCCAAATGATCTGATAGCAGCCAAATGGTGTGATTTATTCCCTGATGGAGATGATGTTTATTATTATTCTGATGAATCTGAAGCAATAATTCAGTATGAAAATTTAAATGGTAATACTTTTCAGATAATTGTAAAATCTGACAATACTATAAAATTCCAGTATCTTTCTGTTAATGGGTATTATAGTAGTACGGGAATTGAAAACTCTGACGGGACCGATGGATTATCAATTAGTTATAACCAGAATTATTTAACAAATGAAATGGCTATATTAATTTATCAGAATTTTGAGATAGAAAATATAAATCCAACATCAGGTAATTTAGATTATAACGAAAATGAAACTATACATTTAGATTTTAACACAAGCAATTTACAAGAGGGAACATTTTATAAAAACATTTTAATAAACAGTAATGACCCTCAAAAAAATCAAATGGTATTACCTGTTAAATTAGTAGTAACCAGAGTTAATAATGCACCATACTTAGCTAATTCCATTCCAACACAAAATCTCATTAAAGAAAATACTTATTACATAAATTTAAATGAATATTTTACCGATCCGGATGGTGACAATTTAAATTACTCTGTAAATAGTTCTGTTGCGAATATTGTAACACTTTATTTAGTACAAGACTCATTACTTTCTATATCGGCTATTAATTACGGAAGCACGGAAATTTCAGTAATTGCTAATGATGGCTATTTAAATGCGAATACTGAGTTTACAACAAATGTAAAAAATGAAACAGCTATTGAGTACATTAAAAATAGTCTATTTACTATTTATCCAAATCCATCTAATGGAATTATAAATATTAAAATTGATAGACAAACAAGTAATGATTATAAATTAGAAATTCTTGATTTGTCGGGTAAAGTTCTTTTAGAAAGAACCGTCTATGACAATGAACCTATTAACATAAAATCTTTACCGAAAGGATTAAAAATTGTTAAAGTACAAGTTGATAAAAAGATTTACATTGATAAATTATTAATCAATTAATAAAGAGTTTATTATAATATAAAGGCTGTCTTAAGTTGAAGACAGCCTTTTAATTTTATTCATATCTAAGCGAATTTGCAGGATTTTGTAGTGCCGCTTTATATACCCTCCAGATTATTGTAATTAATGATATAGTAAATATAACCAGAACAGGTAAAGCAAAACTCATCATGTTTGGATCCATATGCTTAGCCCAAACACTATCCATTAACATTTTCGACATATAATATCCACCGGCACATCCAAATACCGACGAAATAATAATTAAAAAAGTAAATGGTTTGGTAATTATTATCATAATTTTCTTTACAGATGCTCCATGCACTTTTCTAACTCCCATTTCTTTAGTTCTATTAAGAACACTCAAACTCACAAGAGTATATAATCCTATGGCAGACAAGAATAATGCACAAATTGCCAGAAAAACAAACATGATCTTAATATTCTTATTTACTTGTTTAGATTCTGCTAATAATTCCTCCTGAAACTCGCCTTCGTATGGGTAGTTGGGAACAAGTTCTGCCCACTCTGCACGTAAAAATTCGTTTACTTCATGTAGATTTTCTTTTGATGTTCGTATTACAATTCTGCCATAATCTTTCTCTGGAGCTAACCGATATATTAATGGATTAATCGGAGCCCATAAACCATATAAATAAACATCATTCGAGACACCAATAATATGCAAAGCCAGGGTATCATTAACATAAATAGTTTTCCCAATAGGATCGTCAAGACCAAAGTCCTTAACAAACTTTTCATTTACAACAACATTGTTTTCTGATATATCTCCTCCTTGATTCTTTAAATCAAATCCTCGGCCATCGGTAATATTAACAATCATTGTCTTTAAATAATCATAACCAATATGCATAATGTTTGTCTCAATTTGTTGGTCAAGATATTTAATTGATCTGTTATAATTTCCATAACCAATATGATAATTAGTTCCGGCATACATTTCAATTTTAGGATTACTTTTTACAACCTGCTCAAAAGGTTTATAATCATTATTGTTATGCATTCCAAGAATTATTAAATTGTCCTTGTCATATCCCAAATCCATATTTTCCTGGAATACGGCATTTTGAGCAAACATAACACCCATAACCAATGCTAAAACTGAAGTGAAAAACTGAAATCCTAAAAGAAATCTTGAAAACACATTTTTATTTTGAAGTTTTAGGTTATCCCTAAAAATTTTAACAGGATTAAACTTGCTTATATAAAATGCAGGATATGCACCTGCCAAAAGCGCTGTAAAAATCCATAATAATAAAATAAAACTGATTAGTGCAGGGTCGTTTGTAAAATTTAATTCTATATCCATATATTCCCACATGCTTGAATATTCAGGAACAAGAAATCCGGAAAAGAATATACCTAAAATAATGGCTATAAAGCTTATTACCAGGTTTTCACTCAAAAACTGGATAATAATATGCTTACGTAATCCTCCAAATACTTTTCTAAGGCCTATTTCTTTTAGTCGCTTTCCGGCAAAAGAAATAGAAGAATTCATAAAGTTAAAAGCTGCAATTATCAAAATAAAAATTGCCATTATCGGAGGTGTTGCAACTGCTGCCGGATGAAAACTTGTCCATAACCAGGTAGCCCATACATCCATATCGTCAGCAACTTCTTTTAAGGATTTAACAAAATAACTTGTTATCATCCAATCTTCGCGAGCAGCATTCTGTACAGGTATATATTTTTCCAATTGTTCATTGATTTGCGGTATATTATCATGGTCTCTAATCAGCAAAAAAGTAGCGGCAATCCAATCATCCCAGTTTTGCTCATCTACTTCCCACATATCTGTATAATTTTCAAATTGTGTTATCAACTCATGTCGAAAACTACCATTTAGGGGCAAATCCTCATAAACACCGGCAATAATGAAAGTTGTTTCTTCGCCGTTATTGTTCAATACAGAAATTACTTTCCCAATCGGATCTTCTTTTCCATAATATACCTCGGCAATATTTTCACTAATTAAAACATTGCCTTTTTCTTTTAATGCATTTTTATTCCCCTTTACCAAATCAATTGTAAATATGTCGAAGAAATTAGGATCTGCATAGCCAACACGTTTATTAAATATTTTATCATCATATTTAACCGGTGAGCGATTAGAAATATATCTACATATTTCCTCAACACCCGACATGTCTTGTTTTAATAATGGAGCAAGCGCCGTTGGAGTAATACCATATTCCTGATGTCGATCCTGTATCTCTCTTGTAATATTTATTTTATAGATATCTTCATAATTTGCATGAGTTTTATCCCAATCCATATCATATTTGTTGTTGAGATATGCAGTAATACATAACGCCAGAGCCACTGCCAGTCCAAGTATGTTTATTCCTACAAATAAAAAATTCTTCAATAAATAACGGAGTGAAATAATTAAGAAATTTTTAAACATGACTTTCCTGTATTTAATTAAGTATCTAACAAAAATAAATTAATACTAAATCAACATCAAGAGGAATTAATTTAATAATGTTATTTAAGTATTGAACTATCGAAAAAGCGTATTGAGTTGATTTATTATTATCTTCCCGAAGAAGGACGGATGATTATTTTTTTTGATGCATAAAAAAAGGCCGTTTTACATTAAGACGGCCTTAAATTATATTAAAATTTACTGTTACAATTTCTTTTTAACTTCTACTTCTTCGTAACCTTCAACTATATCACTAACTTTTATATCATTGAAGTTTTCAATATTTAAACCACATTCATAACCTGATGCAACTTCTTTTACATCATCTTTAAATCGTTTTAGCGAACCCAATCCTCCTGTATAAATCACAATTCCATCACGAATTACACGAACTCTGGTATTTCGGTTAATTTTCCCTTCTTTAACCATACATCCGGCAATAGTACCTACTTTCTTAATTTTGAAAGTCTCTCTCACTTCAACAGTTGCCACAATTTCCTCTTTAATATCCGGCGACAACATTCCTTCCATCGCATCTTTAATCTCGTTAATAGCATCATAAATAATAGAATATAACCTGATATCTATCTCCTCTTTTTCGGCTAATTTACGTGCATTCATAGAAGGTCGTACCTGGAAGCCAACTATAATAGCATTGGATGCAACAGCCAGCATAATATCAGTTTCTGAAATCTGACCAACACCTTTATGAATTATATTTACCTGGATTTCTTCGGTACTTAGTTTTATTAATGAATCGGATAATGCTTCAATTGAACCATCCACATCACCTTTCACAATAATGTTAATCTCCTGGAAGTTTCCTATTGCAATACGACGGCCAATCTCATCAAGAGTAATATGTTTTTGAGTACGCATACTTTGTTCTCGTTGTAATTGTTCTCGCTTGTTAGCAATTTCCCTGGCTTCTTTATCTCCTTCCAGTACATTAAATTTGTCTCCTGCTTGTGGAGCACCATTTAAACCAAGTATCTGAACAGGAGCAGCAGGACCAACTTCTTCAATTCGTTTTCCTCTTTCGTTATACATTGCTTTGGCATGACCAAAATAGCTTCCCGCCAGAACAACATCTCCAATTCGTAATGTTCCTGCCTCAATAAGAAGAGTAGACATATATCCGCGACCTTTATCAAGTTCCGATTCAATTACTGTTCCTAATGCTTTTTTATTAGGATTCGCTTTAAGATCAAGCATTTCTGCTTCAAGCAAAACTTTTTCTAATAATAAGTCAATATTTGTTCCTTGCTTAGCAGATATATCTTGTGATTGATATTTTCCACCCCATGCTTCAACAAGGTAATTCATATTTGCAAGTTCTTCTTTTATTTTTTCAGGATTCGCTCCAGCTTTATCAATCTTGTTAATTGCAAAAACTATAGGAACCCCGGCAGCACTAGCATGATTAATAGCCTCAACAGTTTGTGGCATCACGTTATCATCGGCCGAAACAACAATAATTGCAATATCGGTTACCTGAGCGCCACGAGCACGCATTGCAGTAAAGGCTTCGTGACCAGGAGTATCAAGGAAAGTAATTGTTTTACCTTCACCTATTTCAACATTATAAGCTCCAACATGTTGTGTAATACCACCTGCCTCACCAGCAATTACATTCGCTTTTCGAATATAATCAAGCAATGATGTTTTACTATGATCCACATGTCCCATTACGGTAACAATAGGCGATCTTGGTAATAATTGTTCTTCAGTATCTTCTTCTTCTTTAATTGCTTCCTGAACTTCAACACTAATAAATTCAACCTTAAAATTAAATTCATCAGCAACTAAAGCCATTGTTTCCGCATCGAGTCTCTGGTTAATAGAAACTAACAATCCAAGATTCATACAAACAGAAATAACGTCAGTTGCCGGCACTTCCATCATTGTAGCAAGTTCATTTACTGAAACAAATTCAGTTACTTTTATAATTTGCTTTTCAGCTTCTTGTTGTTCAAGTTCCTCCTGTTGTTTTTGGCTAACAGCTTCACGCTTTTCTCTTCTGTGCTTTGCTCCTTTTGATTTACCCTTAGTAGTTAATCGAGCTAAAGTATCCTTAATTTGTTTCTGTACATCTTCTTCACTAACCTCCGGCCGTAATTGTTTTTTCTTTTTCTTTCTGGATTTAAATTGATCCCTGTCGCCTTTCTTTTCCTGTGGCGAACCGCCTCCAGGTTTCCCAGCTACATCAACTTTTCCTTTATCTTTATAAATTCTTTTTCGTTTTTTCTTCTTATTCTTTTGATCATCGGAGGATGCTACCGGTTCTTTTTTCTTTTCTTTTGGAGGTGGAGGTTTAGGCAAATCTATTTTGCCAACAACTGTTGGTCCGGATAATTTTTTAACAGAAGACTTATACACTTCAGGTTCTTGTTCCTCTTTTTCTTCAGCAATCTTTTCTTCACTTATTATATCTTCTGTGACATGCTCTTGTTCTTGCGTTGCTTCCTCAACTTCAGGTTTAATTTTAGCTTCTTGTTTTGCTAATCTTTGCTCTTCATCCCTTTGTTTCCTGGTCTTCTTGTCAGGTCTGGTTTTTTGGTTTAAAGAATCTAAATCGATTTTACCAACAACTTTAACAGGATCTTTTGTTTCTTTTATTTCAGCTGTCTTTTCAGCAGCAATTATTTTTTCTTGTGTATCTCCACTTTCATCAGTTTTATCTGAGTCAACATCCTCATCTGCAATAATCAACTCGACATCAGGCTTACTTGTTGTAATTTTAGCCGAACCACTAACATCTTTTATTATAATTTCTTCATCACCTAAAAACGCATCTTCTTCTTTTTCTTCTTCTCTATGTATGTCATTGATTGAAACTGTTTCGTTTTTGGCATGAAACTGATTCAAACTTAACTTTTCAGATTCTTTTTTCACATCAATATCGGAACTATATTCTTTAACTAATAAATCATATTGTTCAGGTGATACTTTTGTATTAGGATTAGAATCTATATCAAACCCCTTTTTATGTAGAAATTCAACTATAGTTGATATCCCAACATTAAATTCTCTTGCCGCTTTACTAAGTCTTGTTGCTTTACCTGTTGCCATATTTTGTTTCTAAAACAATTTTAAAAAACCAAAAACTCAAATATTTGCTAATTTATAACTAAAGTATCAGATTATTCAAATTCTGATTTAAAAATCCGGATAACCTCATCCACTGTTTCTTCTTCTAAATCAGTTCTTTTTATTAAATCCTCACGTGATAATTCAAGAACACTTTTAGCTGTATCGCAACCAACAGCTTTCAGTGCATCAAGTATCCAGCCTTCAATCTCATCAGCAAATTCATCAATACCAACATCTCCCTCGTCTTCCCCATCTGTTTCTCGATAAACATCAATTTCGTATCCGGTCAGCTGACCTGCAAGTTTAATGTTTAACCCACCTTTTCCAATTGCCAATGAAACTTCTTCCGGAAGAAGATAAACATCTGCACGTTTTTCTTCTTCGTTCAATTTTATTGACATAATTTTTGCCGGGCTTAATGATCTCTGTATAAATAATTGTGTATTATTTGTAAAGTTAATTACATCGATATTTTCATTTCTCAACTCACGAACAATACCGTGGATTCTTGAACCTTTCATCCCAACACAAGCTCCAACAGGATCAATCCTTTCATCGTAAGATTCGACAGCAACTTTTGCTCTTTCACCAGGAATCCTTACAATATTTTTAATAGTAATTAAGCCATCAAAGATTTCCGGAACTTCAAGTTCGAATAATCTTTCCAAGAATACCGAGCTTGTACGCGATAAAATAATTAATGGATTGTTGTTTTTCATCTCAACACGAACAACAACTGCACGAATTGTATCTCCTTTTCTAAAATAATCAGAAGGTATTTGTTCTGTTTTTGGTAATATGAGTTCATTCCCTTCATCATCCAGGGTTAACATTTCTTTCTTCCAAATCTGGTAAACTTCAGCTGTTACAATATCTCCAATCTTATCTTTATACTTATTATATATATTGTTTTTCTCAAGGTCAAGAATACGATTCGTAAGGTTTTGTCTAAGAGCTAATATTGATCTTCTTCCAAAATCAAGAAGTTTTACTTCGTCGGTTACTTCTTCCCCAACCTCATAATCTTCATCAATCTTTTTTGCTTCTTTTAAGGTGATTTGAAGATTTGGGTCTTCTAAATCGGCTTCTTTAACAACTTCGCGGTTTCTCCATATTTCGAAGTCTCCCTTGTCAATATTTATAATGATATCAAAATTCTCGTCTGTTCCGAATTTCTTAAGCAATAAGCTTCGAAAAACATCTTCAAGAACTGTCATCATCGTTGCACGATCAATATTCTTTAATTCTTTAAATTCAGAAAACGTGTCGATCAAATTCAAATTTTCCATTTTACTTTATCTGTTTAACTTTTATTTAAACTTAATAATAATTTTAGTTGATTTAACCTGGTTAAAAGAAAACTGATGTTTTTCAATTACATTTTGTTTTTTCTTTTTACCTTCAACTTTCACCATTTTTGATTCTTCAATTTCAAATCCTTCTTCTGAAACATTTGAAAGAATTCCTTTCAATTTAATTCCTTCCTTGGTTACAACTTCAATCTCTTTTCCAAGATTTTTTTGATACTGCTGTATAACTTTAAAAGGTTCCGATAATCCTGCAGAAGCAACATCCAGTTCAAAATCTTCCTTATCCCTATCTATGCTGCTTTCAACTAACCTGCTAACTTCAACGCAATCTTCAATTGTAAATCCATCGAAACTATCAATTTCAATATTTATTTTATTCGACGAACTCACTTTTATATCTACAACAAAAGCGTTTTTATCTTTAATAATTTTTACAATTATATCTTTAATATTTTCTTTTGTAATCATCTTTTTTATAAGATAATAATAAAGGGGACTAAGGTCCCCTACACAAATCAAGTATAATTCAGCCGCAAAAGTATAAATAAACTTGGAAAACACAAAATTATTGACCGGAAAATTAGGGCACTTTACGGATTCTAATCCAAAAGATTAATAATGTTAATCCTTTTAAAGTTGTATATGATTAAATTTCCAATTGAAATATGTATGGCTAATTTCTCAATTTCTTGTATTTTTGTCAGATAACTAAATAAAAATGTAGTGACAGAAAGTTGGCAAAATAAGCGAAAGATAGTAAACGACCCTGTATACGGATTGATAAATATTCCTTCTGAAATTGTTTACGATATAATCGAACACAAATATTTTCAAAGATTAAGAAGAATTAAACAACTTGGATTAACCGATTATGTTTATCCCGGAGCTGTTCATACCAGATTCCAACACACATTAGGAGCTGTTCATTTATTAACTCTGGCAATAAATGTTCTCAAATCAAAAAATATTGAAATTACAAACGAAGAAGAAGAAGCAGTTACGCTGGCAATATTACTGCATGATATTGGGCATGGTCCTTTTTCTCACACGCTTGAAAATATAATTGTTGAAAAATACGGGCACGAGGAACTTTCCTTGTTATTTATGGAATCGTTGAATACAGAGTACAATGAAAAGTTAACATTGGCAATAAAAATTTTCAAGAATCAGTACCATAAAAAGTTTTTACATCAACTGATTTCAAGCCAGTTAGATGTTGACAGGCTCGATTATCTCCGAAGAGACAGCTTTTACACCGGGGTTTCGGAAGGAGTAATTGGATCGGACAGAATAATTAAAATGCTGAATGTTGTAAATGATCAGTTAGTTGTTGAAGCAAAAGGGATTCATTCAATAGAAAAATTTCTTATTGCCCGATGGTTAATGTATTGGCAGGTTTATTTACATAAAACAGTTGTTTCTGCAGAACAGTTATTAATACAAATTTTCAAACGTGTAAAATATTTAGCTTTAAATAAAAAAGATATTTATCTAACAAAAGAACTCGAATTCTTCTTAAATAATCCACAATTAGACAAATCTGATTTTTCAGTCTTATTAAATAACTTTTCTGCAATTGACGATACCGATATTTTTAGTTTAGCAAAAAAATGGGTTAATAGCACTGACAAAGTTTTATCTATGCTATCAGAAAGATTACTTAACAGGAAATTATTAAAAATTGAAATTCAAGATTCTCCATTTGAAAATGCTAAAATTTCAAACCTTAAAAAGGAAGCTTCACAAAAATTAAATTTATCGGAAGAAGAAACAGATTTTTTTGTTTTTACCGATCATATTAGTAAAAATGCTTACAGTGCTTTCGATGATAAAATTCAGATTTTATATAAAGATGGAATAATTATTGATATAGCAAAGGCTTCAGATATGTTAAACACATCGGTTTTATCAAAAACTGTACGCAAATATTTTTTGTGTTATCCGAAATAAATTAAATGAATTTAATATATAAATATTATTTTTGCGATTAAACTTTTTAATACTCAATAAACATGGAATTTACAGCCAAAGCAATCGCCGAATTTTTAAAAGGAGAAATTGTTGGAAATCCTGAAATAAAAGTAAACAATGTAGCTAAAATTGAAGAAGCTGAATCCGGCACACTTGCTTTTTTAGCAAACCCCAAATACGCCAAATACTTATACACTACAAATGCATCAATAGTATTAATAAATAAAGATTTTGAGCTCGAAAAAAGTGTTTCCACTACATTAATCAAAGTTGACAATGCTTATGAAAGTTTTGCTAAACTACTTGAGCTCGCAGAACAGGCTAAACCTGTAAAGCAAGGCATAAGTTCCCTGGCTTTTATTGATGAATCTGCAAAAATCGGTGACGGTGTTTATATAGCTCCTTTTGTTTATATCGGTGAGAATACTGTTATTGAAGACTATGTTAAATTAAACCCACATGTTTTTATTGATGATAATGTTACGGTTAAAAAGAATTCAACGCTAAATTCCGGTGTTAAAGTTTATCACGAATGTGTAATTGGCGAAAATTGTATTATACATGCAGGTGCTATAATTGGTTCCGATGGTTTTGGTTTCGCTCCGGATGAAAATAATGTTTACCGTAAAATACCACAATTAGGAAATGTAATTATTGAAGACAATGTAGAAATTGGATCGAATACTACAATTGATCGTGCTACAATGGGAACAACTTACATAAGAAAAGGCGCTAAACTTGATAATTTAATTCAAATCGCACATAATGTTCAGATTGGAGAAAATACAGTTATGGCAGCTCAAGTCGGAATTGCAGGATCAGCAAAAATTGGAAAAGATTGTCAGTTTGGAGGTCAATCGGCAGCTGCCCCTCATATCCAAATTGCCGATGGTGTAAAAGTAGTTCCTCAAGCAGGAATCCCCAATACAATAAAAGAACCCGGAAGTGTCGTTATGGGATCTCCGGCATTTAATATTCGTGAGTTTCAGAGATCTTTTATTGTTTATAAACAACTTCCCGACTTATATAAAAGAGTTAAACAATTAGAAAATGAGTTAAGCAAGCTAAAAGGCACAGAATAAGCTTTTTAGCACACATAATTGTAATTATATTCAAAATCAAATATGAGAATTTATTAAGTTTTTTGTAACTTGCGACGAATTTTTTTATTATTAAGATCGAATTTAATTTTTTAATGATATGTCGCAAAAACAAAAAACAATAAAAAAATCTGTTTCTTTATCAGGAAAAGGATTGCATACCGGATACGAAGTTCAGGTAACATTTCACCCTGCACCAATTAATCACGGGTTTAAATTTCAACGTGTTGATCTTGAAGGAAAACCATTTATTACTCCAATAGTTGATAACGTTGTTGATACATCACGAGGCACTACATTAGAAGAAAACGGGGTTCAGATTCACACTATCGAACACTTATTAGCATCGTTGGTTGGTTTAGAACTCGATAATATTTTAATTGAATTTGCCGGGCCGGAAGCACCTATCCTTGATGGCAGTTCAATTAAATATGTTGAAGCACTTAAAAAAGCAGGAATTGTTGAACAAGAAGCAGAAAAGGATTATTATATAATAAAAGAACGTACTGTTTTTCGCGACGAAGAAAACAACATTGAACTTGTTGCATATCCTGATGATCAGTTTTCTATTGATGTAATGGTTGATTATAATTCAAAAGTTTTAGGACATCAATATGCATCATACCACCATACACATGATTTCGAAAAAGAGATTGCACCATCAAGAACTTTTGTATTCTTCCATGAGCTGGAATATCTTTTAAAACACGACCTAATTAAAGGTGGCGATTTACAAAATGCTATCGTTATAATGGAAAATGAAGTTTCGCAAGAGGAACTTGATAGAATGGCCGATTTATTTAACAAACCTCATGTTAAAGTTAAAGAAGGAATTTTAAATAATGTTGATTTACGATTTAGCAATGAGCCTGCACGTCATAAATTGTTAGATATTCTTGGTGATTTAGCTTTAATTGGCCGACCGATAAAGGGAAAAATTGTAGCATCGCGTCCCGGGCATTATGCAAACACTCAACTAGCTAAAATAATTAAGGAGAATATAAAAAAGGAATTATCAAGAATTGCTATTCCAAAATATGATCCGGCTAAAAAGCCTGTATACGATATAAATCAAATTAAGGAATTATTACCTCACAGGTATCCTTTCCTTTTAATTGATAAAGTTATTGAATTGAATGAAAATTCGGTTGTCGGAATAAAAAATGTTACAATGAATGAGAATTTTTTTCTTGGGCATTTCCCGAACGAACCTATTATGCCGGGAGTATTGCAAATAGAAGCTATGGCACAAGTTGGTGGTATATTAGCTCTTAGCAAGGTAGAAGATCCCGAAAATTACCAAACCTTATTTTTAAAAATTGATAAGGTAAAATTTAAAAGAAAGGTAATTCCAGGAGATACATTAATTTTCAGAATGGAACTTATCTCGCCCATAAGACGTGGATTGGTAAATATGTTTGGACAAGCATTTGTTGGTGATGATCTTGCTATGGAAGGTGAATTAATGGCCCAGGTTTCAAAAATTAAAGAATAAAACTATGAATCACGATTTAGCATATATTCACTCCGAGGCAAAAATCGGGAAAAATGTAAAAATAGAAGCATTTGCATGGATCGATAAAAATGTGGAAATTGGCGATGGTACGTGGATTGGCCCAAATGCAACAATAATGGAAGGTGCAAGAATTGGTGCAAACTGCAAAGTTTTCCCCGGAGCAATTGTTTCAGCTATCCCACAAGATTTAAAATTTAAGGGTGAAAAAACTACAGCAGAAATTGGTGATAATACAATTTTACGCGAATGCGTAACCGTTAATCGAGGTACTGCTTCAAAAGGGAAAACGGTTGTTGGTGACAATTGCCTTTTAATGGCTTATGTACATGTAGGCCACGATTGTGTACTTGGAAACAATATTATAATTTCTAATAGCACTAATGTTGCCGGAGAAATTACAATTGATGATTTTGCTATAATTAGTGGTAATGTTCAAATTCATCAGTTTGTTCATATTGGTGGTCATGTTATGATTTCCGGAGGTACTCTTGTGCGAAAAGATGTTCCACCATATATAACTGTGGCGCATGAACCTGTATCTTATGTTAGTGTTAATTCAGTTGGCATGCGTCGTAGAGGATTCTCGAACGAGACTATTACGCAAATTCACGATATTTACAGGGAAATTTTTGTGAAGGAACAAAATGTAACTCAGGCACTAAAATTTATAAAAACAGAATTTAATCAATCTCCCGAAAGAGATTACATATTAGATTTTATTAAAACATCTGAAAGAGGAATAGTAAGAGGATACAATGGCGCTTAGGGGAATCTTAAAGATTATACTTTTCTAAAAGTTCAAAATCTCGCTCATGGCCGTTTCTTTTTATGGTTTCCCAATATTTAAGAGAAATTTCGCCAATTTTACCTGTAAGTTTATTTTTAACTTTAAGGCGTGTTAGTTCTTTAACTTGTGTTTCTTTTACTATGTATTCAAAAGGAATTTCTATCATAGATTCCAGATCATCTCCTATTTCCTGAACCGTATCATCTCCTTCCTCGTATGTCCAATAAATTTTCATGTCGAATCCTTCGAGGTATTTCTGGTTAAATAATTTTAGAAGATCGCATATTTGCTTTGTGGAACAACTATTTAAATAAGAAAAATTTAAGTCTATTTTTGTGAAATCAGCAGGTTTTTCAAGATATTTATTAATCCATTTATCCACAGGTTTAAAAAATATTAAAACATTTTCGGGCATTAGTTGCCCTTCCATTTTTATCAAACCATTTTCAAGATGAATGTACGGTGTGTCAGAAGATTTTTCTAATGTAAGGTTCATTTCAATATTCAGATTTATATATGGTATATGTTAATTTAATACGTAATGTTTTTAAATTAGTTACTTCAAAGTAATGTTTCTGTATAATACAGTAAATAAATTGCTTATGCCTGTTTGATATTAAAAATCCATTCTTTAACATTTAATGATTGAAGATATTTTAATCCTTTTCTTAACAGGTCAAATAATAGCATTAAATACAATATTCCGGAAAGGAACCACATCATTAAAATATTGTACAAAAGGGTGTCAATTTTAACTTTATTAAAAAATTTAACAGGTGCAAAAAAATGTGCTCTCCCGAAACTTGAAGTTGGTTCCATAAATATTGGATCCTTTTTTTGTATTAATCGTTTATGCGTTTGATAGATTTTGTTAATTTCATTTCTGTTCAATACAATATCAGCCAGTTTTTTATTGTAATATTTTTGTTTAAAATCTACAAACTTGTCTTGACCCATTTCATCAATCATTTGTTGATATTTTGTATCTTTTCTCTCATTGGCCTTTTTTTCTTCTTCCGATAGTTGGTTATCTAGCCTTACCAAATACTGATAGGTTTGTTCCATTACACTTTCACTAAAGTCATTATTATTTAACAGATGTATATACTGGAAAGGTTGTAAATCTTCATTTATTGCGATAATATCCAAGGCATTGCTTATTATTCTTAAATCTCTAATTAATGCTAAGGAATCAATTCCGCTATCTTTTCTACGCATACAAAGTCCTAATTTATTTTGTAACTGGGGAATAAGAAAAGATGTTTTGTAATCAGCATTACTTATAATTTTTTCATCTTCAAAAAATATTTTTTCGAATTTATTATTTTTGAACTGTTCTACTGTTAATGCTTCATAAGCCCAACGTGTGGTCATCAAATTACCAACAAATGGAACATATGTTTTGTTTGTAAGCCCTTTATGCAAATCATCAAAATTGATCATTGCCCCACCCAGCAGCAGTTGAGGAACAAGTATTAAAGGTATAAGAATATAAATTGCAATCACAGAATCGAGTCCTGAAGAAATATTTAGCCCAATAATATTACCCATGCAAGCAGCAGAAAACAATATTAACCAAAATGGAATTAACATTCCATGTATTTCAAGAACTGCATTGCCAATAAGCGTATATAAAAAAGTTTGTACTGCCGAAATAGCAAATAATATAACAAGCTTGGAGTTTATATAACTAAACCAACTCAACTTTAAAAACAATTCTCTCTCAAGAATTTTCCTGTCTTTAATAATTTCCTCGGCGCTTACAGTTAATCCCAGAAACAAAGCTACAACCACTGACATAAACAGAAATACAGGCAAATTTTTATTTTCACCAAATATATATCCATTAGGGCTTATGTATTTTGTGAAAAATCCTAAAATGAGTGCTAATAAAGGAGCTTCAAGAAGATTAATTAATAAGTATTGCTTATTGGTTAGCTTGGAAAGCAAGTTCCTCATACTAAAAACTTTAAACTGCCTTATAAAATCAGGAATTTTAAAATCAGAATCCGGGAGGGAGTATTCAATATGTTTTGGTTCTATTTTATTTTCAATATTTTCAATATATCGGTAATACCATGTTTCCGGTGGTGTCTTTCGAACATGTGTTTCCTTACCATATTCGTCAATCTCCTTCTCTTCAACTATTCTTAAAATCTGATCAGGATTAACTGTTCCACAGCCCGCACACTCGCTTTCCGCAGCATTTACAAGCGAAGTTACAGTTTTAAAATAAACAATGGCATCGACAGGATTTCCCTGATAAATAGGATATCCTCCTTTGTCAAGTATCCAAAGCTTATCAAAAAGCTTAAAGATATCAGATGATGGTTGATGAATATTTGCTATTACCAATTTCCCTTTATGAACCTGTTCTTTAAGTAAGTTCATTACTTTTTCGGAGTCTGTAGATGATAATCCTGATGTTGGCTCATCAACAAAAAGCAACATCGGTTCGCGCATTAATTCCAGACCAATATTTAATCTCTTACGTTGCCCTCCGCTTATAAATTTATTAAGAGGGTTTCCGACCTGAAGATCATGTGCATCGTATAAATCCAAATCAATGAGTACTGAATTTACTTTTTCGATTATTTGTTGTTCCGTAAACTCACTAAAACAAAGCTTAGCATTATAATAAAGATTTTGATATACAGTGAGCTCTTCAAATAATAAATCATCTTGAGGTACAAAACCTATCAAGCCATTCAAAGAACTGCTTCGGGAATGAATTGTATGATCATTTATTTTAATTTTCCCTCCTGTAGGTTTTAGCTTCCCACTTAGCAAGTTTAGCAAAGTAGATTTCCCAGCCCCGCTACCTCCCATTATTGCAATCATCTGACCTGATTGCTCAGAAAAATTAAATTTTTGAATTCCGTTTTTACTATTCTTAAAATAAAATTCTACATCATTACCGGAAAATGTAATTATATCTTCTTCTGAAGCCAAAACAAATTTCGAAGCTATATCGTAATAATAAACTGATTTAATATTGGGGCCTTTAATAATTGCCCCTTTATTAAAAAAATAAGGCCGGCCATATTCTATTTTTTGACCCTCTATATAAAGATTAAGCTCTCCAAAATATCTAAAAATGAATGATTGAATTGACTGGATATAAAAAACAACAATTTTACCATAAAGATTTTCCCTGAATAAATGTTTGTATGGTTTCCCTTGTTGAGTTTTTTTCTTTTTCATCAACCATGCCAGATTATCTGACCACTCCTTTACCTCGTTATCAATTACTAATACTTTATCGCTTTCGAGTTTTTCCGGATCTCCTTCAAAAATGAACGACCTAAAATTATTGAATTCGCTTTCGGATAAACTAAATGATTTTGCTACCGCTTTTATAAATTGAAATTCTTGCTCTGTTACAAGATTATCTTCGTTTACGAATTCCAGCAATTGTAAAAACACAATTACTCTTTCATTGCGAAGCAATCCTTTTTTAATTTGCCGGCAAACATTCAAAATTTGGAAAGATATTAAGGATGCACTATCTTTTAAATCTTTAACTTCCTCTTGATCTAACTCGTGTTTATAAAATTCTAAATAGTTGCCGAACAATCGAAGGTATTCTTGTATAAGTTCATTTGTTAAATATCGCGAAAGATAAATCTCAACAATCTTCCTCCCCTTAGCAGTAAGCCCTCCGGGATTTACATTTGCTACAATCGCAAATAAATGAATAAGTGCATTTAGTATCGATTCGCTCATTAATTTGTATTTTGGACAAAATTTAAGAAATAATTTGAAGAATAAAAAAAGCTCATGTGTTAATTACACATGAGCCTGAAATATTTATTATAATAAAACTATAATATAATCTTATTTCTTAAACTAAATGATTGCTCAATTATCTTATTTAATTGACTTTCTGTAATACCCGTTTCGTCAACACTATCATAAATTTCTTTTATTGGTTTTAAATCCGTTAAAACAGATTGAATTGTTTCGTGCTCGCTGTGCGAAACTAATAATTCAATTAATTTATCTAACGAAGATTTCTGATGCAATATTACTTTTACTAAGTCAGGGTTGTTGTATACTATTTCAGAAATATTACAAGAAATATACATTGCTTCAATCCATGTTCCAGCCAATACTAATAAAGACAAATCTTCTTTATTATTTTTAACAAGATATTCGTACGTATCATAAAAAGATCCTGTAATTAAATCAATCAGCACATCCTTATTATCAATATTAGCTTCTACTTCATCAATAAATCTTACTGAAAAAGCACCTGTAATACCAAGTTCCACGACTAAATTCTCAGACGCTTCCATATAATTCATTACATCTTGTTTCATATTATATGTACTTGCATAACTTAAATCTGCACTATACACCCCAAGGTTAATTGCCTGATCTTTATCGGTAAAGTATTTATCTACATTACTTGTTTCATTTGCTAAACCAACAATATAGCTTGCCTCTATTTTATTAATCATTTCGGTAACCTCAAAGGCTGTTGGAAGCGGATAAACAATTTCTCTCACTTTTTGTTCTATTTCTTCCTTATCAAGCTTAGCTTCAGATGTTGTTTCGTCAGCAGGCTCTCCTTTTTTACCACCTGAGCAATTCACAAGTGAAACAATTAGTATACCTGATAATAAAACAATTGCTGTTTTTCTAATAAAAAATTTTAATGTTTTCATTGATAATTATTTTTAATTCTTTGATTTTTAATTACTTATCTAATTAGAGTGATTTTAACTTACAGCTGTAATTTACGGTTTTTTTTATATATTTTCAATTTCAAAATTAGAATAATTTTCTATATCCAAATCCCCAAAGCTCTATTCTTTTTGCCAAATACCCAAATAATAAGGTCGAAAAGAAAGTAACAGAACCATATACCACTGATACCATAGCCATATCATAATTATTAAGCAGGCTTTCTGCAACATATATTCCTACTATGCTATTTTTTAATCCAACTTCAATACTTATTGTAAAATTGTTTTTCCCTCCTAATCTTAAATATTTTGAGATTAAGTAAACAACAAGCATTGATATAAAGTTCAATAATAGAGCCCATGGAACTAAGTATAAATAACCTGCAATCTGATTCTGAGAACCATTATCATTAAAAAAAATCATTATAATAAAAACTGAAAATAATATTGATGGTAGAATAAACTTTAACGGTATCTGTGCTTTTAGAGCAAACTGAAAAAAGTAATACCTAATTGACATTCCAATTAATATAGGAATAATTATAGTTAATAATATATTTAAAACAGTATTGTATACGTTTAAATGAATACTTCTTTCAACTCCAAGAAACAATATCATCCCTAGTTTTACCATTAGTGGTAATGTTACCAAAATAATTAAGCTATTAATTGCTGTTAAAGAAATTGAAAGAGCTAAATTCCCCCTTAACATAAGTGTAATTACATTTGTTGCTGAACCACCAGCACAAGCAGTTATTAATATAAATCCAACTTTAATAACCGGGCTTAAATTAGTAAATCCAAACAGTAAAATTGCAACTACCGGTAATATAAAAACCTGGCTTATTATACCTGTTAATACAGGTTTTGGGTAACGAATTACATTACTAAAATCTCTTTTATCGAGAGATAATCCCATTCCCATCATAATAATGGACAAGGATAACGGTAAAAGGTATGTTGAAAAAAAAGATTGCATTTTGCGAAGTTAGACAAGAAACACAGAATTATAAAATTCTTGTATCCCAAATTCAAAAAAAAAGTAATTTAATTTTTATAATTTTAAAACAGTTTTAAAATGAAATTGTTATTGCCAGCTTATACATAAATTAAACTTTTCAATTAATTACTTAGTCTAACATAAAAATTCGGATATTATTTTATACTTAATTCTTATAATCATGAAAAATAATAATTTTAATTTCAAGATTTTTATCGCAGTTATTTTAATTTTCAACCTTCTGATTACTTCTAACTCTTATTCTCAAACAATAATTCCAACTCCTGAAAGTCATTTTGGTTTTATTCCCGGAACAGACCGAATGTTATTTAATTACGAAGATCTTATTTCTTATTTAGAAAAACTTGACCAGGTTTCTCCTATGATGAAAATGGAAGAAATTGGAGTATCTCCAATGGGAAAACCGATGTATGCCGCATTTATTTCATCAGAAGAAAATATAAGTAACCTGAATAAGTTAAAAGAAATAAATAAGGAACTAACATTAAATTATCAATTATCAGACGAGCAGCGAAGCAATTATATAAAAGATGGAAAAGCATTTTTTTTATTTACCTTATCAATGCATTCAAATGAAGTTGGACCTTCGCAAGCTTTACCATTAATTGCATATGAATTATTAACCACAAAAGATGAGAAAATAATTTCATGGTTAGATGATGTTGTTTATATGGTTGTGCCAAATCACAATCCCGATGGAATGGACATGGTTGTTGAACATTATAAAAAATATAAAGGCACTAAATATGAGGGTTCTTCAATGCCCGGATTATACCACAAATATGTTGGACATGATAATAATCGGGATTTTGTGGCATTAACACAAAGTGATACCAGAGCTATTTCGGATTTATTTAGCAAAGAGTGGTTTCCTCAAATCATGGTTGAAAAACATCAAATGGGATCAAGAGGTCCTCGTTATTTTATTTCTCCGCCTCACGACCCAATTGCAGAAAATATAGATGCCGGAATTTGGAACTGGATAAAAATATTTGGTTCAAGAACAATAACAAAAATGACAGAAGCTGGTTTAAAAGGGATATCACAAAATTATTTATTTGACAATTATTGGCCAGGTGCTACAGAAACGTGTATCTGGAAAAATACTATTGGAATGTTAACCGAAGGTGCTAGTGTTAAATACGCAACTCCGATTTATATTGAGCCAAATGAATTAAGTACCGGGGGAAAAGGAATGGGCGAATACAAAAAAAGTATAAATATGCCTGAGCCCTGGGAAGGTGGCTGGTGGCGACTGAGCGATTTGATTCAATACGAAATTGAATCAACAAAAGCATACCTGGAAACAGCAGCTTTATATAAAGAAGAAATTTTAAAATTCAGAAATGATATGTGTAAAAAAGAGGTTGAAAAAGGTATTAATAAGCCTCCTTATTACTATGTTTTTCCAAAAAACCAGCATGATCAAAGCGAACTTGTAAACCTGGTTAATTTACTTAATAATCATGGCGTTTCGGTTTATAAGTTGGATAAGGATATTCAAATTAATAATACAAACTTTCATGCCGATGATATCATAGTTCCTCTGGCTCAACCATTCAGGGCCTTTATTAAAGAAATGCTTGAGTCGCAGGTTTTCCCGGCAAGGCACTATACTCCTGGAGGAAAAATGATAAGACCTTATGATATAACTTCCTGGTCGTTACCTCTGCATAAAGGAGTAAACGTTTTTGAAATAAATGAAAATAAAAATGCTTTTGAAGGAGCCTATTCTTTGATCGAAATTCCGTTTAGTTTATTTGAAGCTGTTAATGCCGATTATAGTTCAGTTTTGGTTTCGGCTAATACTAACAATAGTTATAAGGCAGTTTTTAGCGCTCTAAAAAGCGGTCTGGTGGTAAAACAAATTACAGAAGAATATACTATTAACAACAAAACTTATCCTAAAGGGAGTTTCATCATAAATAATGGTAAAAACTTTGACCAAATTGTGAATGATTTAACTTTTAAACCTGAATTTTTAACAGATGAATTAAATATCGCTTCGAAAACCCTGAAACTTCCAAGGGTTTTATTACTTAAAAGTTACTTTCATCCGATGGATGCAGGATGGACCAGATATGTTCTGGATTCGTATCAAATTCCATATAAAACAATTCATCCTGAAGATGTCGAAAAAATTGATTTTAATAAAAACTATGATGTTCTGATTATCCCCGACGAATCAAAATCTGTATTAGTTGATGGTAAATACCAGCAACAAAATGAACATTATTTTATGAAATATCCACCGGAATACATGAAAGGAATGGGGAAAAAAGGTCACGAAAAAATATTAAAATTCATTAATCAGGGTGGAATAGCTATTGCCTGGAGAAGTGCATCTGAATTATTTACAGGAATACAAAAAATCACAATTGACGAAAAAAATACTGACGAATTTGAATTTCCGGTAAAGGATATATCAGCTCAGATTGTTAAAGATGGATTTTCATGTCCGGGATCTTTATTAAAAATTAATCTTAAAAAAGATCATCCTATAACTTATGGAATGCCTTCTGAAATTGGAGTATTTCACAGAAGCGGTCCTATTTTCAGAACCTGGCAGCCTTATTTTGATGTTGACAGAAGAGTTATTGGAACATTTCCTGAAAGAGACATATTGATTAGCGGGTATGCGGAGAACGAAGAAAAAATTGGAAATATGACATCAATTGTCTGGTTAAAAAAGGGGAAAGGACAAGTGGTTTTATTTAGTTTTAATCCTCAATTCAGAGCATCAACTCCTGCTACGTATAAACTGCTTTTTAATTCTATCTTATTATAATTTACAGATTATTTGGTAAAAAATAGGTCAGGTTATTTACTTTTGACCTATTCTTTTCGTATATACTTACAATTAGAGTGCTCAGATTTTTATATATTTATATAATGAAAATTAGCAATTTGAAACATATTATTATTCTTCTGCTGTTTCTAACTTCCTATTATTCATTTGCACAAACTAAAATCGACAGCTTAGAAAATGCATTAGCAAAAACTTCAGGAATTAAGCGTATTGATGTTTTAATGGACTTATCAGAATCATATATACAAATCTCACCTCAAAAATCAATTGAATACGCCAGAGAAGCATACATTTTAACAAAAAAAAGTAGTAAAAAACAAAAAGCTTTTAGAAATATTTTAATTGCGGGATCAATATTAATTTTAATCCTCTTAATTCTATACATTTTAAACTATAGAAATAAAATAAAAGCCAATAAAATTTTACAAGAACAAAACGAACAAATAAGAAATAAAAACCTGGAGATAAAGCAAAAAACCGAGAACTTAACTAAAATCAATAAGGAGCTTGAAAAACTATCTATAGCAACCAGCCAAACTGATAATGCTATTATTATAGCGAACACAAGTGGAAAAATAGAATGGATTAATGATGGTTATACCAGGTTTTACGGGTATACCTTTGAAGAACTCTTAATTGAAAAAGGGAAAACATATATTGAGTCCAGCTCAAAACCGGGAATTGAAGAAATATTTAATAAAGTCCTGACTGAAAAGAATTCTCAAATTTATGAAGCTGATACTGTTTCAAAAGATGGTAAAAAATATAGAATTCATACCACACTAACCCCTATTCTAAATAATGAGAATGAAGTTATAAGATTAATTGCTATTGACTCCGATGTAACAAAACTTAAAGAAGTTGAAGATGAATTACAAAAACTATTGGTTACAAAAGATAAGTTCTTTTCCATTATTGCCCACGATCTAAAAAATCCATTTAATACATTAATCGGTTTATCACAACTCTTAGTTCGCGGTTTTGACCGTATGAGTCCTGAAAAAGTTAAATATTTTCACAATAACCTATACCAAATTTCCAAAAATGGATACGAACTGTTAATTAATCTTTTAGAATGGTCGCGGTCGCAAATGGGAAATATACAATTTAATCCCAAAGTACAAAATCTATATGCTATTACAGAAGAAACGTTTTCGTTATACAATTCAAAAGCAGTACAAAAAGAAATAACTCTTACGAACAATATTAATGAAAATTCTAAGGCTTTCGTAGATCAAAATATGCTTAAAACCATTTTCAGAAATCTGGTTTCAAATGCCTTAAAATTTACTGATCGTGGAGGAGCTATAGAAATATCCGAAAACGATGAAGAAGGATTGAAAGAAATTTCTATTCGGGATACGGGAATCGGAATCGATCCGAAAGATATAAAAAAGCTCTTTAAACTAGACGAAAGCTTCACAACTGAAGGTACAGAAGATGAAATGGGAACAGGCCTGGGGCTTATTTTATGCAAAGAATTTGTCGAAAAACACGGTGGAAAAATTTGGGTTGAAAGTAAAGTTGGCTTTGGTTCGAAATTTATTTTTACACTACCATTAAGTAATTAAAAAAAGCCTTCTTAATAATCAGAAGGCTTTTTAATATAGATATAATTATTTTTTACATTACAAAAGATACGTCTAAAATGGAAGCAAACAATTTGGAAAGGATTTTGGACAAACACTTATCAGGAAAAGAAATTTCAATACCTGTTACAAATCCGATTGGTTGTAATGTAAAATGGGAAGGTAAAAATGCTCACTGGATGCCTGCAGATACATGTGACCTTATATAAAACCAAAAAAGCTGCACTAATTTAAATGCAGCTTTTCTTCTTTTTGTTTTTCATTAATGTATTGATCTATCCTCGAAAGCTCGGTCATCGTTTCAATTTTGTCGATTTTATCAGACAAAAGCAAATAATAAACTTATTAGAATAATTAAAAAAAAATTGTAAATTACTAAGCTATTAATATTTCTGCAATGTCGTATTGGAAATACATTTCATATCTTGGTGTGGACTCCGGATCTGTTGAAAACAACGATAAAGGGTTAATTTTATCAAATAAAATTAATGTAATCATCTTTTTCATTATGCTTGTTGTGTTTACTATTAGCGCAATAGAAAACAATATTAATAATCAACCCATTGGTTTTAACACCTATAAAATAATAGTCATTGCAATATTCTGCCTATTTAATCTTTTTCTTGCTTCGCGTAAACTCATACAACTTTCAAAAATTTTAACTTCTGTTGTTCCCGCTTTTGTGTTTATTTTGGTACCTGTCATTTTAGGTTATGTTCAGGAAGAAGACTTTATTTACGGGACCTATGTTGCAATTGCCATTTCGGTTATACCACAATTATTATTTTCCGCAAAAAAAGAAAAATTCTCCTTTTGGTTTTCTGTAGTTTATTTCATAGTAATAATTTCTATCTATGATATTATTTTATTAAATCTGCCTGAAGAGCAATATAAAATACTCACACTAATTAAAAAATTTACAGTTTATTACATAGCTGCCCACGTGTTGGTATTTTTGTTCGTTAATTTGGTTATTATTTATTTGAAAAATATAAATTATAAATATGAACAAACGTTTATATCTCAAAATAGGGAACTGAAAAAAATTAGAGATTCGTTGTATAACAATAATATTAAATTGACCGAAACTGTTGATAAATTACAAAAAGCTCAATTACAATTAATTCAGAATGAACAAATGACTTCATTAGGTATTCTTATGGCAGGAATAACTCATGAATTAAACAATCCGCTCAATTTTATTTCAGTTGGTATTCAAAATATAGATTATAACTTTGCAGTACTGCATGATCTTCTAAGCAAAAACGATTTAATAAATGATAAAAAAGTTAAATCCGAATATGACAACACCGTTTCAATCTTAAGTCAATCAGTAGAAGTAATTAAAACAGGAGTAGCACGAATTGAAGAAATGTTTAACGGCTTAAAAAGTTTTACACAAACTAACAAAGGGAAATGTATTTTATCGAATATACACGATGGAATAGATGCTACATTAATGCTACTGCAAAGTAACTTAAAAAATAAAATAGAGATTGAAAAAATATATGATAATAATATAAAATCGATTTATTGTTTTAATAGTGAACTAAATCAGGTTTACATGAACATTTTAAAAAACTCGATTTATGCCATTAAGGACAAAGGAAAAATTACAATTACTACATCATTGATTGATAAAAACGAAGCAAATAAATATGAGCTGGAAGGTAATTATATAAAAGTTAGTATTAAAGATACAGGTAGTGGAATCTCGGATAAAATTATGGACAGTATCTTTTTACCTTTCTTTTCAACAAAAGAAGTCGGGGAAGGAATCGGTCTGGGTTTATCATTGAGTTATGGAATTATCAACAGACATAAGGGTAAAATAATTGTTAATTCACAAGTTAACAAAGGATCGGAATTTATTTTATTTATCAATACAGAACTTTCTCCTCAATAAAATAATCTATCTAATGTTTTATAATCCCAATGTCGGGATGTTCTCTTTTTGCATGTAATATACGATATTGGCTTTACTATTAAATAATTAAAATTGTTATGAACTTCAACGAACCTTTAATTCACGGTCGATTAATAAAACGCTATAAGCGATTTTTAGCAGATGTCAAATTAGATAATGGCGAAATAGTAACTGCTCATTGTACCAACACAGGTTCAATGAAAAGCTGCCTGGAAGATAATGCCGAAGTATATTTATCACCGGTTAATGATCCTAATCGTAAAACAAAATTCACCTGGGAAATGATCAAAATTAACGGCGATTGGATTGGAATAAATACCGGGAATCCAAATAAACTTGCTTTTGAAGCTGTTAAAGATGGTAAAATCGAAAAATTAAAAGGCTATACTGAAGTAAAACGAGAAGTAAAATTTGATGACAGTCGTTTTGATGTAATGGCAAAAAGCGAAAAGGAAACTTGTTTTATCGAAGTTAAAAATGTTACGTTTAAAGAAGGAAACTATGCCCTTTTCCCTGATGCAGTTACAAGCCGTGGGAAGAAGCATCTCGAAACCTTAATAAAAGTTAAGGAACAAGGAATGCGAGCAGTAATGCTATATATTATTCAACGAATGGATGTTGATACTTTTGCCCCGGCAAAAGAAATTGATCCTGAATATTCAAAAACACTTAAAATGGCTTATAAAAAAGGAGTCGAGATTATCCCGATGCAAGCTAAAGTTACTCCTGAAAAAATTGAACTGGTAAAAGAACTTCCTTTTGAAATTTAATTGTTTATACCCCCGATTTTATATTCAATAAATTCATACCGCTGATTTCTTAATTGTGGAGTAAAGCCAGCTTCATGAATAGCATTTTGTATGCCTTCTGCATCGAATTTATAACTCGCTCCGGCAGAAGAAACAACATTTTCTTCTATCATGATTGAACCAAAATCATTTGCTCCGGCATGTAAACAAATTTGTGCGATATCTTTACCAACTGTTAACCACGAAGCCTGAATATTCTTAATATTTGGCAACATAATACGACTTATTGCAATTGTTCTGATATATTCTTCAGATGTAACCTGGTTTATTATTCCAAATTCTTTTTGTAAGACAGTATTTTCATCCTGAAATGGCCATGAAATAAAAGCTAAAAATCCAGGAGATGATTCCGGCTTTTCAGACTGTACTTCTCTTATAACAACCAGATGCTCTATTCTTTCCTTTTTAGTCTCAATATGCCCAAACATCATGGTTGCTGATGTAAACATATTCAGCTTATGAGCTTCGCGCATAACATCAAGCCATTGTTGAGTATTGGCTTTAGCCGGCGAAATATTTTTTCGAACACGATCGCATAATATTTCAGCACCTGCACCCGGCAAACTATCCAATCCGGCATCTATTAACGATTCCAGGATTTCACGATATGATTTTTTCTCCAGTCGTGCAATATGAACAATTTCAGGTGGTCCTAAAGCATGTAACTTGATGTTTGGATACAATAATTTTAACTCTTTAAACAGGTTTGTGTAAAAATCCAATTTCAATTTAGGATGCAATCCACCTTGTAGTAATAATTGCTCTCCTCCCTGCCTAAAAAGTTCTTCAATTTTTGTTTTATATTCATCAATAGTCGTTATATAAACATGTTCGTCATTAGGCTTTTTGTAAAAATTACAAAATTTACATTGCGATATACAGGCATTGGTAATATTAATATTCCTGTCGATCTGCCATGTAACAACATTACCCGGCTTCTGAGTTTGTTTTAATTGATTTCCCAAATAAATCAATTCTTCTAATGGAGCTTGCTCATACAACAAAAGGCCTTCCTCTGTTGTTAAGAACTCAAAATTTAGTGCTTTTTTATATAAATCTGTAAAAACCATAACTTCTAATGTGAACACAAAAATAATCAAATAAAACAGGCATTTTAATTAAGTTTCTTAAATCCGCAAGTAAATAATATAAAAAATATGAAACCGCAATGAACGCCAAGTCCCAAAAACTTTCGGGATCGCAAAGGTCTCAAAGAAAAACTTCACCTTAAATTCTTTGCGGACATTGTGAACTTTGCGGTTAAAAAACATCTACGGATTTAAGGAAGTTTACAATTAAAATGCATAGATCAATTTTATTAACTTTACAATCTGTAACTAAAAATGTTTAACAATGAATATTAAAATAACTAAAATAAAAGAAATTCAGGATGATTTACCTGTAATATACCTTGCTGAAAAAGAAGAAAATTTAAAAAACTTATCCTTTTCTCCAACCGAATTTGAGTATATAAAAAACCAGGCATCTGATAAAAAAATCAATATCAAAATTAATTCATATTCTAAATGGTCGTACATACAGTGGGTTAATACAGAAACCTGTCTGCCCTGCCTCGCCGGCAGGCAGGCGACAGGCAAGAAAGAAAAACATATTGTAAAAGAAAAATTACGAAGAGCAGCAGGAAAACTTTATAGCGACATAAAGACAAATAAACATAGTAAAATTTTAGTAGTTGATTTATGCAATAATGCTGAATATACAATAGCATTTACCGAAGGCTTGGCATTAAGTCATTATCAATTTCTAAAATATTATAGTAAACCGAAAGAAAAGAAAAATCATCTTGAAGAAATCCTTATATACAACACTCTGGTTGATAATAAACAAATATCTGAACTTAACATTTTGGTCGAATCAGTTTATAGCACCAAAGATCTGGTAAATGAACCTGTTTCTTTTTTAAATGCAGAACAACTATCACTTGAAATTGAAAAACTTGGCAAAAATGCAGGATTTGAAGTAGAAGTTTTTAATAAAAAGAAAATCGAATCATTAAAAATGAATGGTTTATTGGCGGTGAACAAAGGAAGTGTCGATCCACCAACATTTACCATTTTAACCTGGAAACCTGAAAATGCAGTTAACAAAAAACCTTTTGTTCTGGTTGGTAAAGGAGTGGTTTACGATACCGGAGGACTGAATATTAAAACCGGCAATTATATGGATACCATGAAATCCGACATGGCAGGTGCTGCAACAGTTGCAGGAACAATTCACTCAATTACAAAAGCAAAAATTCCTGTTTATGTTATTGGTTTAATTCCGGCAACAGATAATCGTCCAAATGGTAATGCTTATGCTTCAGACGACATTATCACAATGCATAACGGAACTACTGTTGAAGTAAAAAATACAGATGCAGAAGGTCGGTTAATACTTGCTGATGCTTTAAGTTTTGCTAAAAAATATAAGCCTGAATTAGTTATTGATCTGGCTACATTAACCGGTTCTGCTCATGCGGCAATCGGAGATTTGGGAATTGTAGCTATGAGTAATGTTAAAGACGAGCAGTTCAAACAACTAAAAGTATCAGGTAATAATGTTTATGAAAGAATTGTTGAATTTCCACTTTGGGAAGAATATGATGAAATGTTAAAATCTGATATTGCCGATATTAAAAATCTGGGCGCACGTGAAGCCGGTGCAATAACAGCTGCCAAATTTCTCGAACATTTCACCGATTATCCGTGGATACATTTAGATATTGCAGGATCTGCATTTCTAACTAAACAAGATAATTACAGGGGAATTGGAGCAACAGCTGTTGGTGTTCGCTTACTTTTCGATTTTTTCAATAGTAAATTGTAATAATATTAGCTCAAATTCGATCTGAAAGTAAGTAAAATACTTTTACTTGCGTGAAATTTCTTCGCTGAGTTCCAAAATTCCATCATTCCAAAATTCCTAATTAACAAATATGGTATTAAGCAGTATTATTCAGGCTATCGAGTTAAATCTTATATTGAACTAACGCAATTAAAAATATTATAGTTAATTTTGTTTCTTTAATTACCTTTATTGTTTGACTATATAAAACACGATATATGATTCAAAATAAAATAGTTGTTGGAATATCACATGGAGATATTAATGGTATAAGTTACGAAGTAATTATCAAATCCTTAATGGATAACAGAATATTTGACTTTTGCATTCCTGTTGTTTACGGATCAGCAAAAGTTGCTGCCTATCATCGTAAAGCATTGAACATTGTAAATTTCAGTTTTAACAACATCAGATCTGCAGATGAAGCAAATGTAAAAAGGGCAAACATAATTAATTGTCTTGATGATAATGTTCGTGTTGAGCTAGGCAAATCAACAAATATTGCTGGTGAATCATCTTTAATTTCTTTAGAAAATGCTGTAAAAGATTTAAAAAATGGTAAAATTGATGTTTTAGTTACAGCTCCAATAAATAAAGATAATGTTCAATCCGAAAAATTTAATTTCCCCGGACATACCGAATATCTTACAAAGGAATCTGAATCAAAGGAATCTTTGATGTTAATGGTAAGTGAAAACCTTAAAGTTGGAGTTGTTACAACACACTTGCCTTTAAGTAAAGTTTCTGAAGCAATTACAGAAGAAGCCATTTTAAGTAAGCTTAGAATAATGAATAAAAGCCTAATTGAGGACTTCGGTATTAGAAAACCTAAAATTGCTGTTTTGGGTCTAAATCCGCATGCAGGAGATAATGGTTTATTAGGAACTGAGGAAATTGATATTATTATTCCTTCTCTTAAAAAAGCTAAAGAAGAAGGTATATTAGCACTTGGTCCATATCCTGCCGATGGATTTTTTGGTAGCGATAATTTCAAAAAATTCGATGCTATTCTGGCTATGTATCATGATCAGGGTTTAACGCCATTTAAAGCACTGGCTTTTAATTCAGGGGTTAATTATACTGCCGGATTAGAGTTTATCAGAACATCTCCCGGACACGGAACGGCTTATGAAATTGTCGGTTTAGGTAAGGCATCTGAAGTATCGTTCAGAAATGCTATTTATCTCGCTTGTGATATCTACAGAAGCAGATCCGAATATAAAAAAATCAGTAAAGATCCGCTTCAGCATTTTGAAATATCCGACAAAGAACCTGAGCAGTAAAATAAATTATAAACAAAAGTAAAAGGGTGATTCATAAGTCACCCTTTTACTATTAATGTTATATAACATAAGAATCAGGCATTTATGATGATACAACCTCTGTTATTAAGGCAAATAATTTAGTATTTTTGTTAGATAACCTGATTACAAATCAAACTAATTAAAATACGGAGGTTTTTATGTCAAAAATTGATCTTTCCTTAAAGAATCTGGATGCTTTATTTCCTGAAAATTTTACCCAGGAACAAATTGCAAAAGCGAAAACAGTTTTTTTAAAGGAATTGGCTTTATCGAGTCACAAGTTTTACGGTGGGAAAATGCAAACCCTTCCCAAGGCTGGCGTCTATGGCTTTAACTGGTTTAATGTTTATTATACACCGGGAGTTTCAAAAATATCTACAACTATACGCGATAATAACGATACTTCTTTTGAATTATCAAATCGTAGTAATATGGTTGCTGTTGTATCAGATTCAACACGAGTTTTAGGTGATGGAGATTGTACTCCTCCGGGAGGATTAGGAGTAATGGAAGGAAAAGCTTACTTAATGAAATACCTTGCTGGTGTTGATGCCGTTGCTTTATGCGTTGATAGCTACAACGAAAAAGGGGAACATGATCCTGATAAAATCATCAATTTTGTAAAAATGTTGCAGCCTAGTTTTGGCGCTATCAACCTTGAAGATATTTCGCAACCAAACTGCTATAAGGTACTTGATACATTAAGAAAAGAATGCGATATTCCGGTATGGCACGACGATGCTCAGGGAACAGGTTCTGTAACTCTTGCCGGGCTTATTAATGCATTACGAATTGTTGGTAAAGAAATTGGCGACATTAAAGTAGTTATGTATGGAGCCGGAGCTTCAAATACGACTATTGCTCGTTTAATTCTTCAGGCCGGGGCTAATCCGGAAAATATGACCTTATTTGATTCAAAGGGAGGATTACATAAAGATCGTGAAGATATTAAAGCTGATCCTAGATTTTATCGCAAGTGGGAACTTTGCCAAAAAACAAATCCAAATAAAATTAATGATGTAGCCGAAGCTTGTAAAGGTGCTGATGTTCTTATAGCATTAAGCAAGCCGGGACCAGATGTTGTTAAACCGGAATGGATAAGAAGTATGGGTACAAAACCAATTGTTTTTGCATGTGCTAATCCTGTACCTGAAATTTATCCTTATGCAGCAAAAGAAGCAGGAGCATACATTGTTGCAACAGGCCGTGGTGATTTCCCAAACCAGGTTAATAATTCATTAGGGTTTCCTGGAATTCTAAAAGGAGCATTGTTAGTTCAGGCCAGAAAAATAACTGATGAAATGGCTATTACTGCTGCATATTCTATGGCTAATTATGCAGAAAAGAATGGTATTAATGCAGATTATATTATGCCTAAAATGGACGAAACTGAAATGTTTGCCCACGAAGCTGCCGATGTTGCAATGGAGGCTATTAAGAATGGAGTTGCCCGTGTACAGATGACATGGGATGAAGCATTTAACCGTACCATGGCTGATATTAAACAAACCAGAGATACGATTGATATGATGATGAAAAATGGTTTTATTCCTGAACCGGATACTAAGATGCTTGAAGATGCTTTAAAAATAGCAGTTGATGCCGTCAAATAAATAACAAGTAAAAATTAATAGGGGTGTTTACTTATTTGCAACAATTATTGTACTATAAGACAAATGCTCACTTTGAACAACCCTCTCCATTATTTTGTGAAATATTGTTTGCTTGTAAATAGATCTATTTATTCTAAACGAGAATTCATCTAA
>JAUWQL010000005.1 GCA_030611105.1 Bacteroidales bacterium | reverse complement strand
TTCCCATTTAATATCAGCGAGATACTGCCTGCATAAATCATCACTTGAAAAACGTTCAGTAAATTCTATGAAGTTTTCTCCTTTAAATATTTCCATACTTATTTATTTTATAGGCAAATATAATTGTTTATATGTAAACACACCAAAAAAAGTATTTACAACTCAACGATATAGATGCTTATAAAACATCTTTTAATTTAAGCAATTATGTGTGGGAAATTGTTGTTAAATGGGACTGGTTTGCAAAAAACACATTGGCGGACAATTTGTTGAGGCAATTGATTCAATCTCTGCAAATATTGCAGAGGGTTTTGGACGTTATCATAAAAAAGATAAAATTAGGTTTTATCGCTACAGCAGTGGTTCCATCAAAGAATCTCTTGACTGGAATGAAAAATCGAAAATTAGAAATCTGTTGTCCAATAAAGAATATAATCATATTTTCAGAGAATTAGATAAGTTGCCAAAAGAACTAAATCAACTTATCAAATACACAAACCTAAAATTAAAAGTCTAACAATAGAACAATCGGGCAATAGAATAATCCATTGACCGACGGATAGCAATAGAACCATTATTCAATTGTACTTTAGGTTTATGCCGTGAATGGTTACATTTTTTGTAACTTTAAAAAATAAAATTTTTAAAATAATATGTCTAAATAATCGTTTTAATAATCAGACTAAAACAAAAATAATATGAATAACTTATTCATGCTTTTACAAATAAACTTAACCGATAGCATTAATACTACTGTTGCAGAAGCAGGAGAAATAAAATTATCATATTGGGAATTAGCACTTAAAGGGGGATGGATCATGATCCCTATAGCAGTACTCTCAATTATTGCGGTATATATTTTTATAGAAAGATATTTTGCAATTAAACAAGCTTCCCAAACCGATATTAATTTCATGAATAAAATTAAAGATTATATACACGATGATAAAATTGATTCGGCTTTAGCATTATGTCAGTCAACCAATAGTCCTGTTGCAAGAATGATCGAAAAAGGTTTGCAACGTATAGGTCGTCCGTTAAACGACATTAATGCTGCCATAGAAACTGTTGGAAATCTGGAAATTTCAACATTGGAAAAAAGTTTACCAGCACTTGCAACTGTTTCCGGTGCTGCTCCAATGATAGGTTTCCTTGGTACAGTTATAGGAATGATTCGTGCATTTTACGACATGTCAAAAGCAGGAAATAATATCGATGTAAGTTTATTATCAAATGGTATATATACAGCCATGGTAACTACTGTTGCAGGATTAATGGTAGGTATTATAGCTTATCTGGCATACAATATTTTAGTAGCTAAAGTCGAAAAAGTTGTGTTTCAACTGGAAGCAAACACTTCTGAATTTATGGATCTGCTTAACGAACCTGTGGAATAATGAAATTTAATCAGTTATGGCGTTAAAACGAAGAACTAAAGTAAATCCTAATTTCAGTATGTCGTCAATGACCGACATAGTATTTTTGTTACTTATATTTTTTATGGTAACATCAACTTTAATAGCACCCAATGCATTAAAATTATTGTTACCGCAAAGCTCACAACAAACATCAGCTTCTGCTATAACAACTATTTCAATTACAGAAGATTTAAATTATTACATTGAGGCAACACAAATTCCTTTAGAAGATATTGAGGGAATTTTACACTATAGATTTTCAAACGAACAAATTGCAGAACCTACAATTTCTTTACACGTTCACAGAACTGTTCCTATACAAGAAGTAGTAAGAATTATGAATATTGCCAAAAACAATAAGTGGAAATTAATTTTAGCAACACAAGCAAATTAATATGTCATTTAAGATCAGAGAACATAAAAATGGTATAATCGGAACAATAATTTTTCATATAATTATTGGTGCTGTTTTTATGATTTTTGGTTACTCAACACCTCTCCCTTTGCCTGATGAAGAAGGTATCTTAATAAATTTTGGCGACAGTGATGAAGGCTTTGGTCAGATTGAACCAAGATATTCTGAATCGGTGCAACAAGAATCCGTCGAAGAAAATCAGGAATCTGTTCCTGAAACAACAACATCGCCTACAGATGATGGTTCAATCACTCAGGATTATGAAGAAGCTCCGGCTGTAAAAGAACAGGGCAAAAAAGAAAAAACCGAAGAAACAAAAACTGAAACAAAACCGGAACCTGAAAAACCTGCCCGTTCCGCAGGCGGGGAAGAAAAAAAGGAAGTTATTGAAGAGAGAAAAGTTAACGAACAAGCTTTATTTACCGGAAGAAATAGAAACAATAATAACAGTTCGAGCGAAGGAGAAACAACAGGAGAAGATAATCAAGGTTCAACAACCGGTTCTGTAGATTCTCAAAATCACGCTGGAGGAAACAGTATGGGAACAAGCGGTACAAGCTTTAGTCTTGCTGGCAGGAATCCTGAATCACTGCCTAAACCCGAATATATTTACCAGATTGAAGGAAAAGTTGTTGTTGAAATTACCGTTGATAAATACGGAAATGTAACCAATGCCGTTTCGGGAGTAAAAGGAAGTACAACTTTAGATGCTAATTTATTGTCTGCTGCTAAAAAAGCTGCACTAAAAGCAAAATTTGATAAAAAACCAGATGCTCCTGCTTATCAAAAAGGAACTATTACATATTTCTTCAAGCTACAATAGATTTTATTAAATCAAATAATCCAAGAAGTTTTATAGCTGAAACCGATATAGCAATTAAAAGTATATATCGAACAAATTTTGGCCCCCAGCTTACTGTTGCTTTGGCTCCAACAAATGCTCCAAGCATATTCCCAACTGCAAGTATTAATCCCAGTTTATAATCAACCTGGTTATAGATCATAAAAATAACCAATGCTATTGGTGTATAAAGTAGTATAATAAATACTTTTAATGCATTTGCCCGCACTAAATCAAGACCTGTTCCTAATACCAAGCCTGCCAATAGAAACAAACCAACTCCTGCCTGAATAAAACCTCCATAAATTCCAATAAAAAAGAAAATAATCATTTGTAATATACCCGGCTTTGGATTAACCTCCCCTGCTTTCTCTTTTATCCATTTATCGGGTTTATATATTATTAGAAAAAACATAAATACCAGTACTCCACCGATAGTATTCCTCATGATCTCTTCGTTCAGATTAATTGCGATTTGCGCTCCAATTAGAGATCCTACAACGGCCGGAATTCCTAACCATAATCCATGTTTAACATCCAGTACCTTTTGCTTTTTAAAACTAGCAACACCAACAACATTCTGTAAAAGAATTGCAATACGGTTTGTTCCATTGGCAACATTAGCAGGTAATCCAAGAAACATCAACAATGGCAGAGTTAATAAAGATCCACTACCTGCAAGGGTATTAATAAATCCCGCAATAAAACCAACTCCTATTACAGCTACAATAAGATACCATTCCATTTTTAAAATATTTAGTTTTTGTAAATATAGAAGTAAAATTTAAGGATAAAAAAAGCTGCCTTTTCGGGCAGCTTTGAATTATTTGAACGATATTTTTAATAAGCAAATAATGGATATTTACTCATCATTTCTTTTATATCATTTCCAACTTTGTTAATTACAGCCTCGTCTTCAATATTACTAATTACCTGATCAATAAAATCAACAATTGTTGCAATCTTATCTTCTTTAATTCCACGAGTAGTAATTGCTGATGTTCCAACTCTGAAACCAGATGTCTGGAATGGTGAACGAGAATCGAAAGGAACCATATTTTTGTTAATTGTTATATGAGCTTTAACAAGTGTATTTTCAACAATTTTACCGGTAATTTCAGGGAATTTGGTTCTTAAATCAATTAACATAGAGTGATTATCGGTACCACCGGAAATAACCTTATATCCTTTAGCAATAAATTCATCAGCCATAACAGCAGCATTCTTTTTTACCTGTGTTTGATACTCTTTAAATTCAGGAGCTAAAGCTTCACTAAAAGCAACTGCCTTAGCAGCTATAATATGTTCAAGCGGTCCGCCTTGTGTTCCCGGAAAAATCCCGGAATCAAGCAATGAAGACATTTTCCTGATTACTCCTTTTGGAGTTGTTTTTCCGAATGGATTATCAAAATCTTTACCCATTAAAATAATACCTCCTCTGGGTCCACGTAATGTTTTGTGAGTAGTTGACGTTACAACATGAGCATATTCCAGTGGATTACTTAATAATCCGACAGCGATTAATCCGGCAGGATGCGCCATATCAATCATTAAAATTGCACCAACTTTATCAGCAATTTCTCTCATTCTTTTATAATCCCACTCGCGAGAATAAGCTGATGCACCACCAACAATCATTTTTGGTTTTTCTTTCAGAGCAACTTCTTCCATCATATCATAGTCAACCATTCCGGTTTCTTCTTTAACACCATACGAAACAGCATGGTATAAAATACCTGATAAGTTAACAGGCGAACCGTGTGACAAATGGCCACCATGGGCCAAATCCAATCCCATGAAAGTATCCCCGGGATTTAAAATTGCCATAAAAACTGCGGCATTTGCCTGTGCGCCTGAGTGCGGCTGAACATTTACCCATTCTGCATTATATAATTGCTTTAATCTTTCGCGTGCCAAATCTTCCGACTGATCAACTATTTCGCAACCACCATAATATCTTTTGCCAGGATATCCTTCAGCATATTTATTGGTCATTACTGAACCCATAGCTTCTAAAACCTGATCGCTTACAAAATTTTCCGAAGCAATAAGCTCAATACCATTTATTTGTCTTTCTTTTTCTTTCTGAATTAAGTCAAATATTTTTGTGTCTCTAATCATGATTTATAATTTTTAAATAATTTCAAAAACAATTTCCCAAAATTAGAGAATTATATAATGAATAAAAAATTAATTTTATTTTGATTCAACTGATTATGAAGTAGGAAGGATTTTCTTAATTTCTGAGAACTAAATAATTCTCGACAACTTTAACGATTCTTTTGATATCAAATGGTTTAGCTATAAACTCATCACAGCCTGAATCAAAACAATCTATTACTCCTTGAGAATGAGCATAAGCTGTAATAGCTACTATTGGAACTGAAGGATTAATTTCCTTTATTTGTCGTGTAGCCGCATAGCCATTTACTTTTGGTAAACGAATATCCATTAATACAAGATCAAAAGCAGATTTGTCGTTCTGGAAATTATCAATTGCTTCTTCGCCGTTAAAAGCCCTGACTATTTTTATTGGATACGAAGATAATATCTCATACAGAAGAATATAACCAATATCATCATCCTCAACAATCAGAACTTTGAAATTATGGTTTACATCATTTACAGTACTCTTTTCAATAAGCGATTTATAAAGATTCATTCCCCGATTTTAAAAAATCAACCAATTATAAATATAACTATTCTAATTTCCAATTATTTTACAAACTTTTTTTTGACGAATGCGTGTTATTTGTCAACAAACCGTTATTTTTTGTTGATAAACGACAAAAACACGTAGTTTGAAAATTTAAAACTTTTTGCATCAACAATTATGTTATGTAGTAATAAAATTGTTATTCATTTTTTTTTATATTTAACATTAAATTATTAACTCTAAAATTAGAATTATGGACAATCAATTAAAAAATGGAATGGCGACCGCAGGTTTTGTATTAGCTTTAATTACAATCTTTTTAGGATGGATACCTGTATTAGGTTGGATTATTTGGTTGCTTGGTTTAATATTTAGTAGTGTAGGTTTGGCCAAAGCTAAAAAAGTTGAGGGAAAAGGAAAAGGTTTAGCAATTGCTGGTTTAATAATAAGTCTTATAGGCATTGCTTTTCTTATATTATTGGCAGTAGGCTTATTAGGTCTTGGGGCGGCATCGATGTTCTAATATTAAATATTATCACAATCTATAATAAAAAAGCTGTCTAAAAAGACAGCTTTTTAACTTTCCAATATACTAACTAATCCTCTGCATCTTTTACAGCTTTCTCAAGCTCTTTTGCTACATCTTCTGCCGCTTCTTTGTAATCATCTAACACTTTATTAATTTCTTTTTCAGGAAATTTAGAATATTTATTTACAGCAGATCTTGTTCCTAATCCAATAATAAAAAATAATGCCAGCAAACCTCCTAAAACATAAGAAACTATTTTTGCAGGCTTATCAGTACCTTTAAGCGTAATAGTAACAGCAATATATAATAAATACAATGCATACAAGTTAATTGCAAGACTAATAACAGAACTAAGAAGATGAATACCACCTAAGAAACCGAAGAATGCGCTTATTGGCATAATTACCATTAACGCAGCGGCAACCCTCATACTAGGTTCAAACTCTGAATTTCCTTTACAAATTGATGAAATAATTAAAACGATTACTCCTCCAATAAATACACCAATAACAGCAGCAACAATTGACCATATGAGAGCAAGAAAACCAACAGCTCCTCCAAATAAACCTGAAACCCCTGATAAGCTTAATAAGCTCCAAAGCAATGCAAAAACACCTGCTATTGCACCATATATTAATGCTTTAATGATAGGCTCTCCCATCCCTCCAGTAATTTCCATTGTAGAAAAATATTCCTTAGGAGATAAAAGTACTTTTTTTGAATCTTGGAAAAATTTGTTAAAATTAAAACTCTTGTTATCCATAACATTTAATTTTTAAGGTTATATTAATAAAGATAATGTTTGTAATTTAAATTTAATTCAAATAATTATTACGTTATTTTAAATTAAGATAAATCTACAAAAATTTATGATTCAAAAAAAACAACTATTTATGTTTTTGATTATTAACCTCAGAACTGCTTGATAACCATTTACATTATTCATCTGATATTTCAAGTAGTAAATTACGGTAAGCAGAAAATAATTTCGATTTAGATACCATTCCAATATATTTAGCATTATCAATTACAGGTAAGTTCCACGCCCCGGTGGTTTCAAATTTTTCAATAACATCCTTCATGGTATCTTTATAAGCAATATAAGCAGGTGGTAAAATCATTAAATTACTAACCATAGTTGTATCATACATATCTTTCTCAAACATAATTTCACGAATATGATCCATCAGAATAATACCTATCAATATTCCTTCGTCATCAATAACCGGAAATATATTTCTTTTCGATTTTGAAATTTCTTTTACCAGATTACCCAAATTCGAATCAACGTGAACAGTCACAAAATCTGTTTCAATAACCGATTTAAGTTTCATAAAATTCAGGACAGCCTTGTCTTTATGATGTGTTATCAACTCACCACGTTTTGCTAATTGAAGAGTAAATATTGAATTAGGCTCAAAAAACTTGACTGTTACGAAAGAAACTATTGCTGTAAGCATTAATGGAACAATTAACTCGTATCCTTTGGTCGTTTCAGCAATTAGAAATATAGCTGTTAAGGGAGCATGTAAAACACCGCTTAACACACCAGCCATCCCTACCAGAGCAAAATTACTTTCTGAAATGTTGAGTCCCAGTAAGTTTAAACTATGCGAAAATAGCATTCCTACAATTGCTCCTGTAAATAATGAAGGTGCAATTATTCCGCCAACACCACCACTGGTAATAGTTATTGAAGTAGCAACAGCTTTTAATAAAAGAAGCGATATAAAAAAGATGTAAAAAAACCACTGATAGCTTGCCAATCCAAAGCTAATATTGGACTCCATAACTGAAGAAAAGTTTTCGGCAAAAATAGCTTTAATAATGTGATAACCTTCACCATATAACGGAGGAAATAAGAATATTATCACGCCTAATACTAATCCTCCAATAAATAATCTTCGGATATCAGAAATTCTATTTGTAATGCTTTCAATCTTAAAAAATACTTTTGAAAAATAAACCGAAACTAATCCTGTAAAAATACCAAGCAAAAGATAAAATATAGTATGATGAACTTCGTATGGATCTTTCAGAATAAATTCAAATAAGATTTCATCATGAAAAAAAACATTTGTAACTATTGCTCCACTCACCGAAGCAATTAATAAAGGAATTAAACTAAACCGGGTCAAATCAATTAACAATACTTCAATTGCAAAAACAATTGCAGCTAATGGAGTGTGAAATATTGCTGATATTGCTCCGGCAGCACCACAGGATAATAACAAGGTTACTTCTTTATAACTTAACCTCAATAAACGTCCAATATTTGATCCTATTGAAGATCCGGAAGAAATAATCGGAGACTCTAAACCAATTGATCCGCCAAAACCTGCAGTTAATATTCCACCAATTATGGATGAAAAAATTTTATGTGCACGCATTAAACTGTTTCGTTTAGAAATAGCATATAAAATTGAAGCAATATTATGTTTAACACTATCGCGAAGAATATATTTCGTAAAAAAAAGAGTTAAAGCAATTCCAATAAACGGGTATATAAATATTAAAAGATTATACTCATCAAATCCTTTATCTTCAAGTAATAAATCGTGTAAATAAAAAACTGAAGTTTTAAGGGTAAGCGCAACTATTCCTCCGGCCAAGCCAACGATAAAACTTAATATAAGTATAAAGTTTCGCTGACTAATCTTCTGTTTTCTCCAAATAAGAAATCGAATTAAAGCTGTTCTTTTTGTCATAAAATATATCAGGTTAAGATTTTATCGCTTAACTCAATAAATTTAATGATTTTTTCGATTAAAGTAAATAGGTATTAACGTGAGTTTGAAATAAGAAGTTAGCTAATATCCATAATGTTAATAATTTGCAGAAAGTAATGTTTGAGTATCAAGACAAAAGTATCAAGATTCAAGACTTTTGAAGAAATTTATCCTGACATTGATCTGCCGACAGGCAGGCTTGTATCTTACTACTTGATACCATGCAGTCTCTTTTTGTAAAACTCACATATTTAGATTATTAAGAAATCAAGTTATATCAAACTCAAATTATTAATATTCGGAAACCTGAACTAAAACGTCGCGGTATGTATTAAAGATTTTAGATTTTGAAACAAAACCAACATATTTCCCCTCTTTCATAACAGGTAAATTCCATGCACCACTGGAATTAAACTTCTTCATTACAATGTCCATATTGTCAGTCACATCAACAATTTCGGGTGGAGAAATCATAACATCCGAAACTAATGTTTCTTCATATTTCTCGCGCTGGAACATAACTTCTCTAATATTATCCAAAAGCACAATGCCAACTAATTCATCTTCGTTATTTAATACCGGAAAAATATTTCTTTTCGATTTTGATACAGCTTTTATCAATTGACCAAGAGAATCATCAATACTTACAGTTTCAAAATCTTTTTCGATAACACTATCTAGTTTCATTAAGGTAAGTACAACTTCATCTTTATGATGTGTAAGAAGCTCTCCCCGCTCAGCTAACCTGTGCGTATAAATTGAATGTTTGGTAAACCAAAGAATTGTAATATATGCAATTGTTGAAGTAATCATTAATGGAATGAACAAACTATAACCACCTGTTATTTCGGCAATCAGGAATATTGCGGTTAACGGAGCATGCATAACTCCTGCCATTAAACCGGCCATGCCAACCAGTGCAAAATTACCTTCCGGTAACTTAACAAAACCAAACGAGTTAATAAAATTAGAAAGCCAATAACCTGTAACGCCACCAACAAATAATGTAGGTCCAAAAATTCCACCAACACCACCACTGCCATTGGTAATGGCCATTGCAACAACCTTAAGTAAAATCAACATTCCCAGATAAATTAATATATACCAGTTGTTTTGCATTACAAACGAAAAGATTTTATCTATCGGTAAACCTTCGGTATTTCCGTTTAACAACGATTGTAAAGTTTGAGTCCCCTCTCCATAAAGCGAAGGAAATAAGAATATTAATCCTGCCAGAACAGTTCCTCCAATTAAAATCTTCACAAAAACATTTTTTACTTTTTTTAAAGCAGACTCAATTTGCATTGTGGTTTTGGTAAAATAGAAAGAAATCAAACCGGAAAACAATCCGAGTAAAATATAAAAGGGTATAAAATTCAAATCAAAATTCTGTGTATTTGCAACTGATAAAACAACCCCCTCGCCCATCAGAAAATATGCTACAGTGGCACCCGTTACCGAAGAAATCAATAATGGAACTATAGAAGTTAAGGTTAAATCTAACATAAGAACTTCCAAAGTAAAAATCATACCTGCTATCGGAGCTTTAAAAATACCTCCTATGGCTCCGGCAGCACCACAGGCTACTAATAATGCAATAGATTTAAAGTTTAACCGAAAATAATGTCCCAGAGTTGATCCAATTGACGCTCCGGTTAATACAATTGGCGCCTCAACTCCCACTGATCCTCCAAAACCAATAGTAAGTGTACTTGCAACTATAGATGAGTAATTATTATGTGCTTTTATTCGTCCGTTATTTTTTGAAAGGGCATATAAAATCCGCGAAACACCATGCCCAATGTTATCTTTGACGAAAAATTTTACATATAACACGGTTAGAATAATTCCTATAAGCGGAAAAATTAAAAAAGTAAAATTAAATCCTTCGGCAAAGCTTTTTGTCAGAAAATGATGCGTATGATGCACTGTAGATTTTAAAAGAACAGCGGCAAGTCCACTTAAAATACCAACAATAAAACTCAAAATAAGGACAAACTTTCGTTCGCTTATTTTCTTGTTACGCCATATTAGTATTCGTCTCGAAAACCGTTGTCTTTTTAAATTTATGAAAGAGAGCATTTTGATATTTTAAAAACTATGCAAAAGTAATCAAATGATGTATTTAATATCCTGTTATCGGATATTTTTTTACTAATATTTTGCACTTATTTCAAACATTAGTAATTGTTAAACAATGTGAAACATAGAGGATGCTATGTAGATGTTTTGAGTTTCGTGTAATTTGGTGTTTTAGTGCTTTCGTGGCAAAAAGAAATAGCCACTAAAACACTAAGACACTAAAACCCACAAAAAATAAGAAATTAAAAATGAAATATGTAATGCTTTAGAATTCTACTCATTAACAATCATGCGTTTTGTATAAACTTCTGAAACATAGTAAAATATTGTCAAATACGAAATTTTGGTCTTTTACTCTTCGGAGAATTTTTTTAACAAATTACGGTAAGCTGAAAATACATTTGCACGGCTGACAAAACCAATGTATTTACCATTATCAACAACGGGAAGATTATAATTATTGGTCATTTTAAATTTTTTCGCTACATCTTCCATAGATTCATCGGGCGAAATCATTGGCGATGGCATATACATCAGTTCATTAACATAAACAGAATCGTACATTTCGCGTTTAAACATGATTTCACGAATATCATTTATAAAGACAATACCTAAAAGAATGTTTTCTTCATCAATTACCGGAACAATATTTCTTTTCGATTTGGCAATTACTTTAACCAGATCTCCTAATGTTGCTTCTTCGCAGATTGTTAAAAAGTCTGTTTCAATAAGCTTTGTAACTTTTAGGATCGAAAGAACAACCTTGTCTTTATCATGAGTAAATAATTCACCTCTTCGTGCTAATTGATAAGTATATACTGAGTATTTTTCGAACAATCTTGTTATAGCAAAGGAAACACTGGCGCCAATCATTAAAGGTAAAATTAAACTATATCCTCCCGTAATTTCTGCTATTAAAAATATTGCAGTAAGCGGAGCATGTAAAACGCCTGATATTAACCCAACCATTCCAACTAATGCAAAATTACTGTACGGCAATTCTTTAAAACCAAAATAATTAAGTATCTGTGCAAATAACAAACCTGTATTTGCTCCAATAAATAAGGTTGGAGCAAAAATACCACCAACACCACCCGCTCCAAATGTAACAGAAGTTGCTACTACCTTAAAAATTATGACTAAAGCAAAAATGGTAAATACCCAGAACATATTATCCTGAAGGTTATAAAATATACTATTATTAAATAAGTGATCATTTGTACCATGTAAACAACCGTTTATGGCCTCGTAGCCCTCACCATATAACGAAGGAAATAAAAATATTAGCAATCCTAAAGTTGAACCCCCAATAAGCCATTTATAAAAACTATTATTTTGTTTGTCGAACCAGTCCTGTAAGAATTTATAAATCCTAGTAAAATAAACTGAAACTAAACCGGCAAAAATTCCTAATAAAATATAGTATGGAGTCAAACTGATATTAAATTTCTCTGTTATTTCAATCGGATACAATACATCCATTCCTAAAAAAAGATATGAAGTAATAGCGGCTGTAACAGATGCAAACAATAATGGTAACAGTGAAGCTATAGTTAAATCAAGCATTAATACTTCCAAAACAAAAACAATTGCTGCAATAGGCGCTTTAAAAATAGCAGACATAGCTCCGGCTCCGGCACAAGTCAGAAGTAATAAAACTTGCCTGTAATTCAAATGAAAAAAACGTCCGATATTTGAGCCCCACGCTGCACCCGTTGCAACTGTCGGGCCTTCAAGGCCAACCGAACCTCCAAAACCCACAGTTAAAGCACTTGTAATAATGGAAGAAAACATATTGTGTTGTTTTATTTTTCCATTATTCTTGGAAATAGCATAAAGTGTTGTTGGAATACCATGTCCAACAGGTCTTTTTAGGATATATTTTGTAAAAATATAAACCAGTAAAACACCAATAGCCGGATAAGCAAAATACATGTAGTTATGATATCGCTGACCAAAATCATTTGTAAGCAGGCTTTGAATAAAATGTACAGAATTTTTAATAATCACAGCGGCAAACCCAACAATTATACCAACCACTACACTTAAAAACATCATAAATTTTCTATCATCGATTTTCCTGACACGCCAAATCAGGAAACGTTTTATCAATGATGAAATTACCGCCATATTAATTTTGTTTTTTTATTTTTAACAAGAATGTAAAAAAAATCAATTTTTCTTAATATCCTATAAATAATTAACATTTATACTTACAAATAATATCATATTAGTTAATTATTTATGTTTGCACTAGTTTATAAAATTTACTGATGATAAAATTCGAAAAGTTTACGTTAAGAAACGGATTAAAAGTTATTGTACATCACGATCCATCAACAACCTTAGTTGCATTTAATATTTTATATGATGTTGGTGCCAGAGATGAAAATCCTGAAAAAACTGGATTTGCGCATTTATTCGAACATTTAATGTTTGAAGGGAGCATTAATATTCCGTCGTACGACGAACCGTTGCAACTGGCTGGTGGAGAAAACAATGCTTTTACCACAAACGATATAACTAATTATTACATAACACTGCCAAAAGAAAATATCGAAACCGCATTCTGGCTGGAATCAGACCGGATGTCAGGTTTGGATTTTTCGGAACAAAAACTTGAAATACAAAAAAACGTTGTTATTGAAGAATTTAACCAAAGATATTTAAACCAGCCTTATGGCGATACATCATTATTACTAAAACCTTTGGCCTATAAAGTACATCCTTACCGTTGGCCAACTATCGGTAAAGAAATCTCACATATAAAAAATGCAAGTTTAGATGATGTAAAAGATTTTTTTAATCATCACTATGCACCTAATAATGCGATTTTAAGTATTGCAGGAAATGTTACTACAAGCGAAATTGAACAACTGGCAGAAAAATGGTTTGTACCTATTAAAAAACAGGAAATTGCTAAAAGAAATATTCCTGAGGAACCTGAGCAAAATGAATCCCGAACACAGACAGTGGAACGAAATGTACCTTTTGATGCTATTTATAAAGCATTCCACATGAGTTCTAAAATGAAAAACGAATATTATGTGACGGATTTAATTTCTGATATTTTGTCAAATGGTAAATCATCGAGATTATACCAGAACCTTGTTAAAAATAAAAAATTGTTCAGCGATATCAACGCATACATTACCGGCGATATTGATGCAGGTCTTTTCATTGTTACGGGCAAACTAATGAACCATGTGAAAATGGAAGATGCAGAAAAAGCAATTAATGAAGAGCTTAATCAAATTACGACCGGTAACATAGATGATTACGAAATAGAAAAAGTAAAGAATAAGTTTGAATCAGTATACCAATTCGGACAGGTAAGTGCTTTGAACAAGGCTATGGATTTGGCTTACCATGAGCTTCTAGGCAATGCTAACCGTATAAATCACGAAGTTGAAAAATACAGGAGTGTAACCAAAGAAGAAATTGTAACAGTCACATCGAGTTTGTTCAGCGAAAAAAACTCATCTACGCTTTACTATTTATCTAAAAAATAATGTGATGAAGTTAAACAGAAAGCAACAGCCTGAATTTAAAAATATAGAGAATATAAATATTCCTGTTCCTGAAAAAATAAATCTTGACAATGGAATTGAAACCTATATTATAAATGCAGGAACACAAGAGATTATTAAAATAGATATAATATTTAACGCGGGAAGTTGGTATCAGGAAAAACCTTTGATTGCAACCATTGTAAATGAGATGCTCATTGAAGGAACTAAAAGCATGACATCCCAACAAATTGCTGAAAAACTGGATTATTATGGAGCCTTTATTCATCCCAACCCAACCAAGGATTCTGGAAATATTACCTTGTATACACTTAAGAAATATTTACCGGAAACAATAAAAATTCTTAATGATATCATTAAACATCCTATATTTCCTGAAAATGAACTGAAAACTTTTCTGAGCAAAAGGAAGCAACAATTTCAGATTGAGTTAGAAAAAGTTACAAATATTGCACGTCGCGAATTCAACGAACAACTTTTTGGCGAAAATCATCCTTATGGCAAAAAAACAAAACTTAAAAATTACGATTTTGTTAATCGCGAAGATATTGTTCGGTTTCATAAAAGGCTTTACCATTCAGGAAATTGCAAAATAATTCTGTCAGGAAAAATTGATGATTCTGACATTAAACTTCTTAATCAGTATTTGGGAAGTAAGGACTGGAATATAAAAACTGAAGCTAAATCATTAAATTTCGATATAACGCATCAGCCTAAGATGGAATCGTTTGTTGAAAAAGAAAACGTAACACAGTCTGCCATACGTTTAGGGAAAATAATTATCAACAAAGATCATCCCGATTATCATAAATTAGATGTTGTTAATACCATTTTAGGCGGATATTTTGGCTCACGTTTAATGAAAACCATTCGCGAAGAAAAAGGCTATACTTATGGAATTAGTTCGGTTTTGGTTTCATTAAAACATGCCGGATATCTTGTAATTTTATCTGAAGTAGGAGCCAATGTTGCTAAAAATGCTATTACTGATGTTATAACTGAAATTAAAAAATTAAGAGACAAACCAGTTAGTCAAAAAGAACTCGATCTGGTTAAAAATTATATGCTTGGCGATCTGCTAAGATCTTTCGACGGCCCTTTTGAAATATCAGCCAGCTTTATAAACATAATAGATTTAGGGCTCGACACTAATTATTATGATAAAGCCATTGAGGCCATAAGAACAATAACACCTAATGAAATAATTCTTATTGCAAATAAATATCTACAAGAAGATACTTTAATTAAAACTATAGCCGGGAAATACAATTAATATTCTTATTTTCGTTAGTGAATTGTATTACTTAATTATGCAAAAATTATTAATTTCAATATTAATTATACTTTCTTTTATTCTGATTAATAAAAAAGGAAGATCACAAACATTAACTATTAAAAACGTTAGTGTCATTAACGATCAGGGACATGTAAGAATATCGTGGGAATATAATGGTTCTGAAAATTTAAAGATTTTCAGGGACAGTTTAGAGATAAACAATTTATCACCATTACATACAATTACCGATCTTTCAATAACTTCATTTATTGATTATACTGCTCAAACACACAAAAAACCAAGGTCATATAAAATTAATGTCGAAAATGATAATTCAATAAAATCAAAAATAGTTTCAACATACCATTTAACTTTTAACTACGATTCCTGCCTGCGACAAATGAATCTGAGCTGGAACGATTTAGAAGCTGATTTTACTACAAATGAATGGACTCCATCTCAGTTCAGAATTAATATGATAGAAGATGGGAATTTACAACCGATAATAAATGTTGATACATCCAATTTGGAATATGCGGTACAAAATATTCTGGAAAATACAAATTATACAATTTTTATTGAAACACAATGGGATAATACAGGCTCAACAAGTTTTTCCAATCCAATTGCAAAATTTACCCAAATGCCTTTGAGCCCTGATTATATTAATGCTATTTCAGCATCAGTTGAAGGCAATAATACCAATTTAAAATTCGAAATTGATCCTAATTCAGAGTTAGACACATATAAGCTTTTAAAATCTAGTTCTCAAACAGGTAGTTTTGATACACTGGAAACATTTATAACAACTGATACTGAAATAACAACAAGCGATACAGATTCAGAACCAGATACTAAAATAAGTTATTATAGATTAATTTCGGTTAATGCATGCGGAAACGAAACTACCAGTTCCAATATAATCAATAACATTGTTCTTGAAGTTGAACAAGAAGAATTTAATAATGCTTTAACCTGGAATATTTTTAAAGAAGGTAATTTGGTAGATTATGATATTTATAGAATCGTAAGCAATTCGGAACCTGAGTTGATAGGATCTCGTAACTTTATTTTTTTTGACGACAATATTGAGTCATTACAAAACTACAGTCAGTTTTGCTATTTTGTCAGAGCAACCGAGCAAAGTGCTTCCGAAAGTGATTACAGTCAATCAAATACTGTTTGTGTTTATTTAAAACCCCGGATTTTTATTCCCGAAGCATTTACTCCCAACGACGATGGCATAAATGATTTATTTCAACCTGTATTTACTTTCGTACCTAAGGATTATGAATTAAGAATTTACAATAGATGGGGAAATGTAATTTTTGAAACAGGTGATTATACAAAAGCCTGGAATGGTAAGGAACCAAATGGGAACTCTGCTCCTGCCGGAGCGTACATTTATTATCTTCGAATTAAATCACCCAACGATCAAATTATAGAAGAAAGAGGGAACATTATGGTTATCTATCCGTAATATTATTGTGTCGCTTTTTGAATAAAGAATATCGAACACCGAATATTCCTGCCCGTCCGGCAGGCGGGGATTTAAGATTTGATGTTACGGTTATATACTGTACTTAACTTCATCATTCGACATTCGTTAACTTCTCTCATGAACGGAGTGAATAATCATTATTCTACATTCAAAAAAATAAGATATAACAGGCGGTAATTGCAACAAAGACTTTACGCTAAGAGTTCTGAAACTAAAACAATTGCACTCCTGTCTGCCGACAGGCAGGTTATGTGCTTAGCGCCTGCCTGCCACAGGCAGGGATTTACTAACAAGCTGACTAAACGTTATTCTGAACCTGTCGAAGGATAAAATAAGCCACTTAGCACCTTTTTAAACTAAACTCATCTTTTTTTCATTAAATTTGTAGTTTGCGTATTGATCTAAAACTTATGAGTAGTAAAGATTCCATAGTTAAAAATAATATTGTCGATGAAGATGCTTATGCAGAAGAATTGTATAAAGATCTTATATTAAGCTGCTCAAAACATGTTAAAGTTAAAGACATTAAACTTATAAGAAAAGCTTTTGATCTGGCAAAAGAATCACACAGAGGGGTAAAACGAAAATCAGGAGAACCATATATTGTACATCCTGTAGCTGTAGCAAAAATTGTTACTTCAGAAATAGGATTAGGAGGTACCTCTATTACATGTGCTTTATTACACGATGTTGTTGAAGATACTGAATATACTTTAGAAAATATCGAACATTTTTTTGGTGAAAAAATCACTTCTATTATCGATGGCTTAACTAAAATTTCCGGTGTATTTGATAAGCGCTCATCACTGCAGGCCGAGAATTTCAGAAAAATGCTCTTGACATTATCGGATGATGTACGTGTTATACTCATAAAGCTTGCTGACCGATTGCATAATATGCGTACACTTGACTCGATGCCCCCAAACAAACAATTAAAAATAGCCGGTGAAACCATTTATTTATATGCTCCACTGGCACATCGTTTGGGTTTATATGCCATAAAAACCGAACTCGAAGATTTAAGTTTAAAATATCGCCACCCAAACATTTTCGATGAAATTACTAATAAAATAAAATATAATGAGAAAAAACGCCAACAGGAAATTAATAAATTCTCATTACCATTAATCGAAAAACTTGAGCAAAACAATATAGAATTTGATATTAACGGCCGCCCAAAATCAATATGCTCGATCTGGAATAAAATGCAGAAAAAAAACATACTGTTCGAAGAAGTATATGATTTAATGGCTATCCGAATTGTTTTTAAATCACTTAACAGAGAAACAGAAAAAGCACAATGTTGGCAAATTTATTCTCTTATTACAGACACCTACACTCCTAAACCTGACAGAATACGCGATTGGATAAGTTCTCCAAAAGTTAATGGTTACGAAGCACTGCATACAACAGTTATGGGACCTAATGGTAAGTGGGTCGAAATTCAGATTCGCTCGGAACGAATGGACGCAATTGCAGAACGTGGGTTTGCTGCTCATTGGAAATATAAAGGAGAAAAATCGGACGAAAGCGAATTAGATAAATGGATTAAGAAAATTCGCGAGATGCTGGAAAATCCCAATTCCGATGCTCTGGAATTCCTCGATGAATTTAAAATGAATCTTTTTTCGGCCGAAATTATAGTTTTTACACCGAAAGGCGATTTAAAAACTTTACCTAAATATTCAACAAGTCTTGATTTTGCTTACGAAATACATAGTGAAATTGGAAATAAAGCCATTGGAGCCAAAGTAAATCATAAACTCGTTCCGTTAAATCATGTTTTAAGAAGTGGAGATCAGGTTGAAATCATCACATCAAACAAACAAAAGATTCAGAAAGAATGGCTCGATCATGTGCAAACAGCTAAAGCTAAAACCAGCATAACCGATGCCATTAAAGCCGAAACTAAAGATCGTATACAAAAAGGGAAATCAATACTTGAATCCAAATTAAAAGAACTTAAAGTTCATCCAAGCGGACGAGTATTAAGAAAAATATTACCTGAATATGAAGCTGTTAACAAAGACGAACTATATAGTAAAATTGGTAGCGGAATCGTAAAACTTGATAATCTTAAAAAAATTCTTAAAAAGAATACTAAAAATAAAATCATTCGATATTGGGGCTTGCAAATTTCAAAAACTACATCGTCAAGTAAAACTAAAAAAGATAGTAAGGTTTCTAAACAAAAACAAAAATTCAATTATAAGGATCATTTAATTATTAACGACAATTCTGATCAGGAAAGTAATAAAATACAAATTGCTAAATGTTGTAATCCTATCCCCGGCGATGATGTTGTCGGATATAAAAATCCTAATGATGATTTTGTGATTATTCACAAAGCAAAGTGTCCTACTGCTATTCGTATAATGTCAAGCGAAGGTAATTATATTGTTCCTGCAAAATGGACATCACAAAAATTTCTTTCATCGCTTGCAAAATTAACTTTAAACGGTATCGACCGAATTGGCATTACCTCTGATATTACCACAATTATCTCCAATGAACTTACAGTAAATATACGTAAAATCTTTATTGAAACACATGATGGCATTTTCGAAGGCGAAATTGAGTTGTACGTTCATAATGTAAAAGACCTTAACAACCTTATAATGAATATTAGCAAAATTAAAGGTGTTAATTCAGTAAAACGTAACGAAGAAATAACAAAATAATTTTTCTTTAAATTAATTCTAAATAACAAAAATAATTCATACTTTTAGCAATCGTTATTAAATGGTTGTTTATGATTTGTAGTAATACAAAAGATACCGTAAAAATAATTTTTATTGAATATCTGGAAAAGCGGGGACATAGAAAAACTCCGGAACGTTTCGCCATTCTTGATGAAATATATTCACGAGATAATCATTTTGATATCGAATCCTTATATATTTCGATGAAAAATAAAAACTACAGAGTAAGCCGTGCCACTTTATATAATACCATTGAATTATTGCTTGAAAGTAACCTGGTAATTAAACACCAGTTCGGTAAAAATATCGCTCAATTCGAAAAAGCACATAATTGTAGCCAGCACGATCATTTAATTTGCCAGGAATGTGGTAAGGTTCTTGAATTCTGCGATCCCCGTATTCACGAAATACAGGAAACGGCTGCTGAAATGATGGAATTCAAAATTGGATATCACTCCTTGTATTTTTATGGAATATGTAAAGATTGTGTAGTAAAAAAACAAAACAAAAAAAGTTAATAAATATTTTATAAAACATTTAAAAATCTCCATTCTTAACGTGGGGATTTTTTTTATTTTTAAGCTTTTGTTGTAATTTGCAAACGTATTTTTAAATCAGATTAATATATGAAATTAAATGTATTGTTAGGCCTTCAGTGGGGTGACGAAGGTAAAGGAAAAATTGTGGATGTTCTGGCTCCCAAATATGATGTTATAGCTCGTTTCCAGGGAGGTCCGAATGCCGGGCATACATTAGAATTTAACAAAATAAAACATGTGTTGCATACTATACCATCAGGAGTTTTTCGTCATGAAACTATAAATATTATTGGAAACGGAGTTGTTATAGATCCTGTAATATTTATGAAGGAAATTGAAGAACTTCAGGAACTAAATGTTGATTTAACTAAAAATCTTTTCATATCAAAACGGGCACATCTAATATTACCATCGCACCGTATTCTTGATGCTGCTTCGGAAGCTGCTAAAGGAAAAACAAAAATCGGTTCTACCTTAAAAGGTATTGGACCAACATATATGGATAAAACCGGCCGAAACGGATTGCGAATTGGAGATATCATTAATCCCGGATTTAAAGAAAAATATGTTTCTCTGACTAATAAACACAAAGGTCTGTTAAAACAATACGATTTTGAGTATGATCTTAAGGAATATGAGGAAAACTGGTTTAAAGGCATCGAATTAATAAAATCGTTCAGGATTATTGAAAGTGAACATGAAATAAATAATTATATTGAAGAAGGAAAATTAATTTTAGCTGAAGGAGCACAAGGTACTTTACTCGATATTGATTTTGGTTCGTATCCTTTTGTAACATCATCGAATACCATTTGCGCGGGAGCTTGTACAGGATTAGGTGTAGCTCCTAATAAAATTGGGAGTGTTATTGGTATTTTTAAAGCCTATTGTACACGTGTTGGCAGCGGTCCTTTTCCAACCGAACTGGAAAACGAAGAAGGTGAAATATTACGTAAACAAGGACACGAATTTGGTGCTACAACCGGCCGCCCACGCCGTTGCGGATGGCTCGATTTACCTGCACTTAAATATGCTGTAATGCTTAATGGTGTTACAGAGCTTATTATTACCAAAGCCGATGTTTTAACAGGTTTTGACACCATAAAAGTATGTACACATTATATGTTAAATGGCAAAAAAATTAATTATTTACCTTATGAAATAAACGAGCTATTAGAACCGGTATTCAAAGAATTTAAAGGCTGGAAAGAAGATATTTCTAAAATTGACGTTTACGATCAACTTCCTGCCGAATTTAAAGATTATTTAAATTACGTTGAAAACGAAGTAAAAGTACCAATTAAAATTATTTCGGTTGGACCTGATAGAAAACAAACCATTTTTAAATAAACAAAAAAATAAATTATTGTAACTAATCAGTATTAACCTGAGTTCGGTATAAGAATTAATTTATAGAAAGCAAATAGAGTGTGAGATTTGAGGAAGAAAACTTCCTGTTTTCCGCAACGAGGTACCCAAATCAGAACTCATTATTAATAATGTCTAATATTTCCTGTTGAGTTTTATTATTTTTCAATTTTATTTTCTTTAATAATCCATGGATCAAATTAGAAAAGTTAGGAATACCAAGTTGTTTTATATTTTTTCATGTTCTTTGTCTTAAAACAAAGAACCAAAGTTCAAGTCTAAACGATGCTTCCATGCGCTCTTAGTAATCTCAAAAATAGCTACAAAAGCTGGACAAGCCTCTTTCCTGCTATTTTAAGTGATTACTAATTCACCCTACCTATGGCTCGCCGTTTGGACAGGCCACCACTTTCAACAAATAAATGATATACAAAATTCAGACTGTTTCAAATAAAGATAAGTTTTGATACCATTTTTAGTAATTTTTTTAATAAACACTACCAAAATTAACTCGAGGCACCCAATTATCCAAATACATGCACTTAACACGCAGATTTAATGATACTTGTAAATTGATGCTGAAAAAGTGCGGAAAACAGGAAAGAAAATAAAGAATTGTTTGATGATATTTTTAATGTAACCAAATAAAACTTTTCTTAACACATACTGGAAAGGCACGTTTTTTACGTGCCTTTTTTATTATAAGTATCTGGTATTTATTTTTTATTTAAAGGTTTATCAATTCCCAAATTAAATTTTTTATCTGTTCTTTTTAACATTACCGCAAAAAACAGCCCCAATAAGCCTAAAGCTGCAAACATCAGAATTGTATATTTATAATTTAACACTTCAGGATTACCCGGATTTGCAGCATCGAGAATAAGTCCTGCCAAAATAGGAAATCCCCACAAACCTAAGTTCTGTATTGAATACATTAAACCATAAGCAGCTCCTATTTGAGATTCTTTTACCATACTCACCATTGTAGGCCACATAGAAGCCGGCACTAAAGAAAATGCTATACCTAATAATATCATAAGTATATACGGAGAAAACATTGTTAAAGCAAATGATAAATGAACTACAATTAATATAATTGATCCATAAATCATAACAGTTACACCTTTACCTATTCGGTCAATAAACATTCCAATTACAGGTGTCATAATAGCAGTAGCTGCAGGCATCCATGATGCCATCTTACCACTTACTTCGAGTGAAACTCCAAATTTATTCAGAAAAAAATCAGGAGCAAATTGATTAAACGGAAAAACTGCAGAATAGAAAGCTAAACACAGAAGCGCTATATAAATATATGCTCTATTAGAAAATAGTCCAAAAACATCAGAAAATTTAAATTTATTTTTTTCTGAGAGTTCGCTTTTTTTAACAATTTGCTTATCAAGTTTAATATCGAAAATCATATAAAACATAAACACTAATAATCCTATTAATACTAACATTGCAGCAAACCAGATTGCAATATTTAAACCATGTTCAGTACTTATTGAAGGTTGCCCTCTAAAAGCTAAAAATGTACCTAAACGTCCAAAACCAACTTTAAGGCCAAATGCTAATGCTAAATCTTTCCCTTTAAACCACTTTACCAAGACCTTACTTATAACAACAATACTTGTTTCAGCACCTAATCCATAAAAGAATCTTCCGATAAGCATCATTTTAAGTTCCGGAGAATATTGAGGAAATATATTACTTAGTGTAGCGTATCCAAATCCACCAGCTCTATATATATCAGATGCACCATATGCAGTTATCAATGCCCCTATTGTCATAAATGAAATAAACATAAAACCTGTTGGTCGAACTCCAAATCTATCGAGAATTATTCCACCAATAACAGCCATAGCCAGAAACGTATTAGGTATGCTATATGCCGAACTAAAAAAACCATATTGAGTATTTGTAAATCCAAACTCACTTCTCAAAAGTGAAAACAAAGGTGAAAACGCATCATAAAAATAATAGTTAGTAAATAAAATAAAGCCAACAAGTAACAGTATAAACCATTTCAAGTATTTAGAATCGTTCAAATTTTTCTTTAAAGTTTCCATATTATAAATTTATTAGAAACACAATTATACAAATAAAAATGAGAAAAGCTGCCTTTACAGACAGCTTTAGCCTGATTAATTAGCTTCATTGAGCAGTTGGCTTCGCCGATTACTTCGTAATTCGTGGTTCATAAATTCCGAAATTTCGAACTAAAGTCCTGATATCCTGCATTATTGCTTAACCCCAGCCTTAAGGCTGGGGTTAGTTAACTAACTAACAAGAAGGGCTTTAGCCCAAAACGAACAATTCAAGTTAGAAATTTAATAATTCGAATATTTATTCTTCACTGTTTTCTCCATTTGGAGCTTCCGCACCAGAAGGTAATTCTAATCCATATCCTTGTTTAGCACCAGCTTTTTTTAGTAAGAAAGCTAAGAATATGGCAACAACTCCTAAACCTACTAACATTAATATAGGTGTAGTATAATTAAAAGCAGGGATTTCATGTGTTACCTGCTGCATTTCTTGCATAATTACACTAATCTCAACATTACTTAAACCTTTTGCTTCTAGAGCTTGCCTTGTTGTTTCAATTTTTTCAACAACTTCCGGATTTGCTTTATCAAGTACCCATCCAATTCCTTTAAAGAAAACATTTAATCCCCAGTTCTGGATTGTAAACATTACAGCATAGGCTGTTCCAAGCCTGTTTTCGGCAACAATTTTTGCAACAGAAGGCCACATGGCAGCAGGAACAAGAGAAAATGCAATTCCAAGAGCTAATAATCCTAAATATCCAAGTGTAATACTATTAAATACTGATAAGGCTAAATGCGCGAAAATCAATAATAATGCACCTAAAATCATCAATGATGCTGCTTTCCCCTTTTTATCAACAAGATTCCCAAAAATTGGTGTAAACAAAATTGAACCTAACGGTATTAAGCTGGCTGTTTTTGGGCCATTTTTCAACCACATGCCAAAAGTATCGGCAAACGAAGAAATAAAGGTTACAAATAATACTAAAATAACTATAATAGAAAAAAACTTAGTACTTTTCTTTTTTATATTTGAAGGAACCAACGTTATTGCCAAAGCAAAAATAAATAGCCCGAGATAAATTGATAAGTTACCTAAAGTTTTGCTCCCCAATACCATTATAGTTGCACTCTCGGGAAGATCATAAGTAAAATTAAATTTATTAATTAAAAGATCAGGCGCATATTGCATAAATGGAAATACTGCAGAATAAAATGTTACGCAAAGTAATGCGATTAAAAGAAATGACCTGTTCGTAACCAGCTTAATTAAATCAGAAAATCTAAATTTTTCCTCTTCATCATCTACAGCTTGGCCTTTACGTTGTTTATCAAGTTTTAAATCAAAGATGATATAAATAAAGAACATAATTAAACCAATACCAATAAGAGTTGCAGCAAAATTTACTGCCGGAGATACTACCCCATGGCCAATATCAATTGATAAAGCCTGTGCTAATGTTGATCCTAACCGGCCAAAACCCATATTGATAGCCATTGCCAATGCAAGCTCATAACCTTTAAACCATTTTACCACTGTACGCATTACAATTACACAAACTATTTCTAAACCGGAACCAAATAATAATCTTCCGATCATCATCACCCATAACTGTCCGGATGTATCAGTTGTAAATGTGCCGGCAGCACCTAAAGCTGTTAATGCTGCACCAAGAGTTGCTAATAAACCAAATACAATCCCTGTTCGTCTTATTCCCCATTTATCGAGAATAATTCCACCAATAATAATCATTCCAAATACATTTGCCCAGGTAGTCCACTGAATTAATGTACCAAACTGACTACTGGTAATACCCATTTCAGTAATCATTAATGGTTTTATTCCTGAGAAGAAATCCTGAAACCAGTATGTTCCAAATGTTAAACCACTAATAAGAATTAATACTATCCAACGTATTCCAGCCGAATCTTTAATTGTTCTTTTTATTGTTTCTGTCATAATATTTAGGTTAACATTATAATTATTTATTTATCTTCAATTTTCATATCATATTGTAATACAAACAAATACATAATATAATTTTACGATTTTTTACTAACAAAGAGTCAAAAGTAATTAAAAAAGGCTGCTAAAAAAAGCAGCCTTTATATTCATTTATTCATTATCAATTATTTTTGAATATTTGGTAACTCAAGACCATATCCTTTTTTCTTATCTTCTGCTTTAAGCATAATAGCAACGATAATAGCTAAAAAGCCTGTAGCAGCAAATATCATCATAGGAATAGTATAGTCGTAATGATATCCTTTTATTGACTCATCTGCTACACGTCCGTATTTTTCTAAAGACCACCCAATTAATAATGGCATTCCCATCAATCCCCAGTTTTGAACCCAGAAAATAAGAGCATAGGCAGTTCCTAATTGTTTTTCAGGAATAATTTTTGGAACTGAAGGCCACATTGCTGAAGGCACTAAAGAAAAAGTAACTCCTAAGAATAATATTAGTGCAATAGCAACAACATAATTATTAATAAATGGAATTGAAAAGATTATATGAGCAATTAATAGCATAACAGAACCAATTAACATAATTGTAGCTCCTTTTCCTTTTCTATCGTAAATACTACCAAATATTGGAGTTAATAAAATAGTTCCGAATGGTAAAAGTCCGGGGATAGTTCCTGCAAAATCAGGACTAACACCATACTTATTAATCATTAAATCTGTAGCGTAATATAAAAATGGAAATACTCCTGAGTAAAATAACACACATAATAATGCAATTAACCAAAAACCTTTATTTGTTAATATATTAAAAATGTCACTTACTTTAAATTCATCTTCTTCGGAAGCCTTGTCAGCACCTTCTGAAGCTTCTAATTTTTTATCCATGAATGTATACCAGATAAAAGCAACAAAGCCAGCAACTAAAAGGCCAAGACCAAGCATAACCGGAGCAGAAAGTGCAGGTTCAGATCTTGTTCCGAACCAAACTGTTGCCATAGGGTAAGGTAATGCTAATGCAAGAGCTGTTCCCATACGGGCAGTTGCCATTTCTAATCCCATTGCAAGTGCTAATTCCTTACCTTTAAACCACTTTACAATTACTTTTGAAACAGTTATTCCAGCAATTTCAACACCAACTCCAAAAATAGCAAATCCAAGCGCACCATAAAAAATTTGAGATTTCATTTCTAAAAAAGTCCCTTCAAAAAAGACATCATTCATAGGAACTAAACCCTCAATTGCTAAATATTGCAAAATAGTTCCAATAATCATCGTAAATGCGGCCCCAAGACCAGTAAACCTTACACCAATTTTATCTAATATTATTCCTCCAAAAATTAACATTAAAAAGAAAACATTAAACCAACCGTATGCACTATTCCACAAGCCAAAATCAACACTATTCCAGCCAAAAGCTTCTTCGAAAAGAGGTTTTAAAGGTGATATTACATAATTGATGTAATAACCTGTCATCATTGTAAAGGATACAACAGCTAAGGCTCCCCAACGAGCACCTTTAGAATCTCTTAGAGATTGCACTATTTTTTCAGTCATAATTATATTAATTTGTTAAATATTTTTCAAAAAACATCTTGCGAATATAAAATAATTCATCGTTTTAAAAAATGATTTGTCCTAAATATGGACGTAAAACACCAAAATATTATCAAGGAATTGTTAATAAGTACCAAATAAAAAAAGCCGGCTCCGATAATTATCAGGACCAGCTTCTAGCATATATAAAGTAGTAATTATTATTCCCGAATATAAATCCACGAACTTGGTTCAATCGCTTCTCTTGCCTTTTTAAGTTCTACAACGGCTTCCCTCCACGATTTATAAGCTCCAATACTAACCATCTGGAAATTGTATCTATTGGTATACATTTCTGTTTGATAACCTTTCTTCCCTATAAAATCGTTATAAGCAGTTGCATATTGCGGAGTTTTAAAACTTCCAACTATGATATGAAACTTATATAATTTTTTCCTTTCTTCTTCAGCTTTTCTGATAGCGTCTTGTTTTGCTTTCGCTTCTTTTTGCTTTTTAAGCTCTAAAGCTTTTGCTTTCTTCTTAGCTTTTGCAATACTATCATTTTTTGCTTTTAGTTCAATAGCTGCTTGTTCGGCACGTTTTTTCTTGCCAAACATTTCACATCCTGAGCTAAGAATAACCAATAAACTTAATACTATAACTAAATTTCTCATACTATTCCGATTAAATGTTGATTTTGAGTTTATAATACAAAGATATATAAAAATACTTGTGACAATCAAAAATATTATTATAAAAAACTGTATTTGAAATATTTATGTATTAATATGAAAATAAAAACTACATCAGTTAGTTGCAATATTCTGGTTTATTGTCCGTTAGAGCTGAAGAGCAATATTATAAAATAAATATCTCCAAATTTTAATGATTTTTTTTAACTTGTGAAGTCAAAATAAACGCTAAATAACATGACAACTATTATTGATCTTTTCGAAAACAGTGTTAGTAAATATTCTAATAATCCGTTTCTATGGGAGAAAAAAACGGATAAATATGAATCCTTAACTTATGGAGAAGTTCTTGAGCAAACTAAAATATTAGCTGCCGGTTTAATTAGCCTTAACATAAAAAAAGGAGATAGAATAGCTCTTTTATCCGAAGGTAGGAATTACTGGGTTATGAGTGAGCTGGCCATTTTATATACAGGAGCAATTAATGTTCCTTTATCAGTAAAATTAGACGCCGGTACTGATCTTCGTTTCAGACTTGAACATTCGGGCACAAAGATGATAATTATTTCAAATGCACAAGCTCATAAAATAAGGCAAATAAAAAATGACTTACCTAATCTTGAAAAAATAATATACCTCGATCCTCAGGATAATTATGAAAAAGACGAAGTTTTTATTGATGATATTATTAGTTTGGGCACGGATTATCTAAAATCTCATAAGAATGATTTCGAAAAAACAAAATCCACTATTAAACCTGATGATCTTGCAAATATTAGTTATACATCGGGAACAACGGCCGATCCCAAAGGCATAATGTTAACTCACCGGAATTATACTGCCAATGTTGAGCAAGCCTGTAGTTTAATGGATATCCCCGACACTTATAAAACTTTGCTGATACTTCCTTTGGATCATTCATTTGCCCATACAGCAGGCATATATAGTTTTATGGCGTACGGAGCGAGTTTAGCTTTTATACAATCGGGGAAATCGGCCATGGAGACAATAAAAAATATACCTCAAAATATTAAGGAAATAAAACCAAATTTATTATTGAGCGTTCCGGCTCTTGCTAAGAATTTTAAAAAGAATATTGAGAAAGGGATAAAAGATAAAGGAGCAACAGCTGAAAAATTATTCAATTTTGCATTAAAACTGGCATATAGTTATAATAAAGAAGGATTTAATAAAGGAGGCGTCCTGCATTTCTGGAAAAAGCCGTTTCTTAAACTCTTCGACAAAATTTTATTTAGTAAAATTCGTGAAGGCTTTGGTGGTAAACTTGATTTCTTTATTGGTGGTGGCGCCTTACTTGATATTGAACTTCAACGATTTTATTATGCTATAGGTATGCCTATGTTTCAAGGTTATGGTCTGTCAGAATCTGCACCGATTATATCATCTAATTCGATGAAAAAACATAAACTTGGTTCTTCAGGTTATTTGGTTACAAATCTCGATCTTAAAATTTGTGATGATGATGGTAATGAACTACCTGTTGGTGAAAAAGGGGAGATAATTGTACGTGGCGAAAATATTATGGCAGGATACTGGGAAAATGAAAAAGCTACAAACGAAGCACTTAAAGATGGCTGGTTATATACAGGGGACTTAGGCTATATGGATAAAGACGGTTTCCTTTATGTTTTAGGCCGGTTTAAAAGCCTGCTTATTGGTGATGATGGAGAAAAATATAGTCCTGAAACAATAGAAGAAGCTTTGGTTGAACAAACAAAATATATTGATCAGGTAATGTTATATAATGAACAAAGTCCTTATACGGTTGGATTAATTGTTCCAAGAAAAGAAGCACTGAAAAAGTATGTAATTGAAAATAACCTCAACATAAATACCGAGGAAGGACAGAAACTAGCTTTAAATAAAATTCAGGAAGAAATCGACGAATTTAAAAAGGGTGGCAAATTTGAAGGACAATTTCCTGAGCGTTGGTTGCCTGCTGCTACTGCTATTATTGGAGAACCATTCTCCGAAGAAAATAGATTAATAAACTCAACACTAAAAATGGTGCGAGGAAAAATAGTTGAATATCATAATAAAAAACTTGAATACCTGTTTACTTCGGACGCCAAAGAAATTACTAATAGTGAAAATCTCGATGAAATTAGCAAATTTTAAATATTTTAAGAGGCTATCCAATAAGTCTTAGTGCTACTTTGTGATAATAATTAGTAAATTTTTATATTTTTTGAACTTTTGGGACAGCTTCTTTTTTATTTCTTGAAGATATTCTTTTATACAGAATTATTAAAAATAAAACTCCAGATTAAATATTTTTTAGTAACTTATCAAATTATAATCTAAACATCAAATTCCTTTTTCGCATGGTATTACGAATAAAATATTTTCTTTTCGTATTTGCTACTTTAGTTTGCATAACAGATATATACTCGCAAGATGGAACTCCGTTTATTACTCATTTTAATGAGTGTAAAGAAATTGAGACACAAAACTGGGCTATAAGTCAGGACAACCAGAATGTTATGTTATTTGCTAACCGAAGAGGTATTCTTACATTCGATGGGCAAAACTGGGATATTATTAAACTTCCATACATTCCATTTGCTCTTAACAAAAACCCTTTTGATAATAAGGTTTATGTCGGAGCCAATAATAACTATGGCTACCTTGAAAGAAACTTAAAAGGATTTATTGAGTACAAATCATTATCGTCAGACACAGCCGATATAGGTGTTATTTCTAAAATTATTTTTACCGATTCAACTATTTTCTTTTATGGAGAAAAAACAATTACACGTCATTTTACAGATAATCCTGAAAAATATAAAAGATGGCAATCGGAAGATTTCAAACCATTTACTGGCATGCTCACAACCCATAAAAATACTTTCTTTAATGTTTATGGCGAGGGATTATACCGATTGGAAAGCGATACCCTTTTCCCTATTGTAACAGGCTTTTATACCGAAAATAGTGAAATTCTTTTTAGCTTGCCTTATAATGATAAGAGAGTATTGGTCGGTACTGATAATAGTGAATTATACACATTCGACGGAATAAAATATTACAATTACGATATTAATGATGATGGTTATTTAGAAGAAAGCATTTTAGCAGATGGACAAATAATATCCGATACTCTATATGCTTTCGGAACCTTATATGGTGGTGTAGAGGTAGTTAATAAAAAGACTGGAAAAATAGTTTACACAGTCAATTATCAGAACGGATTACCTGACGATGAAATCTATTCTTTAGGACTTGATAATAATAATGGTTTATGGATATCACATGAATTTGGAGTAAGCAGGGTTGATTTCGATTTACCCTTGCGTAATTATACAACTTATCCGGGATTAAAAGGAAACTTAATTTCATCTGTCTGGCATAATAACGAACTATATGTAGCTACAAACGAAGGTATTTATTACCTTTCTGAGGTTAAAGATTATAACGAAGTAGATATTTGGGTAAAAACCAGCCCTGTACGAAGAAGAACACCTACAACGACTAAAACATCAAAAAGTGAAGAAACCAAAACACAGCGACCTTCAAGAAAATTATTTTCAAAACTTTTTAGCAAAAAGACAGAAACAACCGCAGTAGAACCTGCCCGTCCGGCAGGCGAGGAAAAAAAACCAGAATCAACCAAAAAAACTACTAGAACGAAGCCGCGCTATGTAAAAAAGACTATAAGTAAATTAAAAGCAATTAATTATATATATAAAAAGGTTGAAGGCCTTAATGATAAGTGTAACCAACTGGTATCGACCGAACATGGCATACTTGCTGCTTCGAATAATGGTCTTTATCATATTGAGGAACATAAATCAAATGAAATTGTTGGTAACAGGTATATAAATCAAATTAGTGATAAAACCGGTAAGAGTAGTTATTATATTTCTACTACAGATGGACTGTTTTCGGTAATTTACAAAGATAAGAAATGGCAACCCGAATATAGTTTTGTTGATTTTACCGAACCTGTATATTCTATTAATATTTTAAACGAAAATAAAGCATGGCTGGGTGGAGACGATCATGTTTACTCCTTTTTAATTGACTCACTTGGCGAACCTACAGATTTTAAAAGTTATAGCGTAAATACTGATTATCCTGAACAATACAAACTCGATTTTATTAACGATTCACTTTATTTATTCCTGGAATCAGATCTATATTATTATGATATAAAAGTAGATTCGTTTAAACTTTTCATATCGGATTATCTTGGGGACCAATTCAGATTCAAGTTTTTATTAAATCAGCAAAGTGTGCCCTGGGTAAAAAAAGAAAATGACTGGATATGTTTAGATTCAAAACATGTATGGACAGAACAGGAAAAATCTATTTTAAAACTCTTTGATAATATTTCATCGATAATTTCTGATAATAATCAGAATATCTGGATTATAAATAACAATAATCAGTTATATAAAATAAATCACTCCAGGTTCAAAATTCTGAAACCTAATTTTAACGTATTTTTTAATAATATTAAAAATGAAAAAGGGATTTCGTTCGAACTTTCAAATTTAAGATTTGATCCTGAAAATAAGGCTGTTAATGTTAAAATAATGGCTCCATATTATCTAAAGAAAAATTCCACAAAGTATCAGTACTTTGTAGAGGGTTTGATGAATGACTGGTCGGCATGGAGCATTAATCAGGATATTAACTTAATTGTTGAATCGGGAAATTATACGCTGCACGTAAGAGCAAAAGATATTTGGGGTACCAGAAGCGAAATAAAATCGTTCCAATTTATTATTGAACCTCCTTTTACAGAAAGCACTTTATTTTATGTGCTAATCGGAATTGGGATTATCGCCTTATTTTTATTTATATCAAAAATAAGGGAGCGTAAATTAAAGTATGATAAAAAAGTTTTAGAACAAAAAGTTAAAGAACGAACTATTGAAATTCAGGAACAAAAAGAAGAAATTGAAACTCAACGTGACGAGATTATAGTCCAACATGATACGATTCTTGAGCAAAAAGAAGATATTACCGCCAGCATAAATTATGCAAGCCGGATTCAGAATGCTGTTTTGCCAATAAATGATCATTTTGATAATGCATTTAGTGATCATTTTATTCTTTTCAAACCACGCGATATTGTTAGTGGCGATTTTTACTGGATAGCTGAAGATAAGGACAAACTCTATTTTACTGCAGCTGATTGTACCGGACATGGAGTTCCGGGAGCATTTATGAGCATGCTTGGCATATCATCACTAAACGAAATTTTTGGTAGCAAAAGTGATAAACTCACAGCAAACAAAATCCTTAACCAATTACGGGAAAAAATAAAATTCTCATTGCACCAAACCGGTAAAGAAGGAGAAAATAAGGATGGTATGGATATGGCTCTGTGTATTTTACATAAAAAGAAAAATATTCTTGAATATGCCGGGGCTTATAATCCTTTATACCTAATCAGAGATGGTGAATTGCACGAATATAAAGCAGACAGAATGCCAGTTGGCATATATCATGTTGAAAAAGATAGTTTCACAAACCACGAAATTAAAATTAAAAAAGGTGATGCAATTTATATATTCTCCGATGGTTTTGTTGATCAGTTTGGTGGACCCGGAGAAACTAAATTCAAGAGCACAAATGTAAAAAAGCTGTTATTGGAAATCCAGGACAAGCCTATGGCTGACCAAAAGCAAATCATGGAAGAAAGGTTTGAAAAATGGAAAGGCAAATTATATCAAATTGATGATATAATTTTTATCGGTATAAAATTCTAAAAGTCCTTGCGAACAAAGTGAAGTAATCTGTAGTATATTCAAAAGATTGCTTCGCTCCCCCGATAGAATCTATCGGGGCTCACTTGCAACGACTTTAAATTATTATTCGTCTCTATGTACTATATCCGGTGAAAAAGCTGGCAAACATATAGCAACATATTCTGCTCCTCCCGCAAATGGAGTGCTGTATTGTACCCATTCATTTTTACCGGTAAATATTCCCTGACCTGCAATTACATTATACTCTTCTGTTTTAGTTTTTACTTTTATTGTTCCCTTTAAAACAACAGTGTACTCATCAAATTCAGGTTCTTGTCCCGGTTCTTCCCAACCTTCAGAGCTTTTCATTCTTGCTATGCTAACATCAGAATCATTACTATTTATCCTGCCAAAAAATTCTTCAATAATTTTCCCTCTTGTTCCTGCAGCTTTAATTATAGATGGCGACTTTATTAATTTTATCATTTTAATTATTTTACTCAAAATATTCAAATCCTTCAATAATATCCAGATAAACACCATCAAATCCAGCATTAATAATTTTATCTAAATATGCATTTTCATCTCCGAAAATGATACTTTGCCATTCTGAATTCCAATATTGCACTTTATAATTTCCTTCCCATTCGGAATTTTCTGCTTCAATCCATTCAGGAGAACCAACAGTCCATGATTCATTCCAATAATAACGGTAATCTTCTGCTTCTCCTATGCTCATATAAGATATTAATAATCTAGTACCTCCATTCGCTTTTTGTTTTAACTGTTCAACTTCGGTTACAGTAAATTCCTGGTTGTCATCACCGAAGAAAAAATCTATAATCAACAGATCATAGTTTGTGGCTATAATAGCATTAATGAAATCCGATTTTGTAGCATAATTTTCAGGATTAATTAGATAAAGAAAGTTTTTTACTTCTGAAATATTCGCTATACTATTTGTGTTTTCGTCATACGGATTTAAAGGATAATCGGGAATTTGGCTAAGTTCTCTGTCATCGGCAGCAAAAGAAATATAATCTTTTGTATTATTCTTTGAATACGAATCATCCATTTTGGAATTTGTATAACAATAATCTGTAACTAAAATCACATTCCCTGCTGATTTTGCAATATCCAATAAGGCCATCAGATATTCATTATCTTCCGTGTTGGTGGCAATATCATCATCTTCGTAACCGTAAAATAAATCTTCCTGCCCACAAGCATCAATTGCTCTATTATAATTTATATCAGGTGAACCTTCTGTATCACCATCAGAAGATACCAACTCATGACCATTTTGTGGAATAATTACAAAATTAGAATTTTCAGCTTTTGCATATTGGCTAAGCGCAATCACAAAATCACGCATTTCCTGTTTAAAATCAAGATCATAATCGGGAGAATCATCTTCATCATCTGAACATGAAAATATTAAAAGCAAAAGAGTAAGTAAATAAATAGTTTTTCTCATAGCTTATTATATTTATTAATAATATAACAAGTTACAACATTAAAATAAAGAAGTAAATCTAAATTTCATAAAACCCTTGAGCGGTAAAAATTAAAATGGTTACTAAAACATTAAAAATGATTTCGATTATTAGTTGAGTTTTATGAACTTATCACCAGTTAACCGCTTTTTTAAAATCTTCTTCAACTCTCTTTTTGTAGGCTGTAAGAAATACTTCGACGATTCTTCAGTACTATCCTGAACAGTTTCTACCATGGTAATATTTCTGATATTTTCCATATCATCATCAGAAAGAATATCGTCAAATTCCAGTGTATCTTTTACCAGGTTCAGGATTTTCACTTTCCAGTAATCGTTAGTATCCTTATAATTTAGGAAATAATATCCTTTGTACTCCCGAAGAATTTGTTGATCTGAGATTTTAAATAATTCCTCGTCCTTTCGGGAAAACACTTTAACAGAGTCACCAAACGATTTAACTGTAATATCCCAATTATCTGCAAAAGTAAACGATGTATCTTCCGAAATTGAATCCCCTGTTTCTTCGCGAAACTCAACTTTGGTCATTAACAAATTTTCCCGATATTCTCTGATTATTTTATCAGACTCAATTCGTATAGTAGATGTATCATAAACCGAAGAATATTTACCTGTTAATTCATCAGGGAATTCTGAAAGATTTTCTCTCCATTCCGGTTGTGGTACTTTAAACCAAATATATGGCCCACAGCCAATAATAAAGACCATGACTAGCAATATAATCAGATTACGTCTCATAACATCATGATATTGATTATTAGCCAATTTACAAATAAAATGTTAGAAAGTAAATTTTATGATACAATAAAAAAAGGGTGTCATCCCGTCACGATAAATATCGAGATCGGGAAACACCCTTAAATTTTATCAAAGACTTATTATTTTTTAGGAATATTTTTAAGAGTTTCAACTAAGAATTCGTAGAACAATCCTACAGTTTTAATATTTACTTTCTCGTCAGGAGAGTGTGGATAACGAATTGTTGGTCCAAATGAAATGGTATCCAAATTTGGATAATTTTCCATTATAATTCCACATTCTAAACCTGCGTGTATACCTTTAATTTCAGGGATTTTACCCCATTTATTATTGTAAACATCCTGCATAGTTTTCAGTATTTGTGAATTGATATTTGGTTTCCATCCGGGATAAGCACCTTCGTGAACAACCTCAGCACCTGCTAGTTCTAATACGCAACGAATCATATTAGCCAAATCTTCCTTAGCACTCTCAACTGAGCTACGCTGTAACGAAGCAAGTTCAATAAATCCATCCTCCTTTTTAACAATAGCCAGGTTAGTAGATGTCTCAATCAAACCTTCCATTGCATCACTCATACGAATAACTCCATTTGGAATTCCGTAAATAGCTTTAATCAAATTATTAAGCGTTTTTTCATCAATAACTTTCGCAGGCATATCAGTTTCTGTATAGGTAATTTCTAAATCAGGCTCTGTAACTGAAAGCTCACTTTTAATTTGAGGAACAAGTTCATCAATAAAAGTTTTAAATTCACCAACCTGAGCATTAGGAACAGTTACTATTACGAAACCTTCGCGTGGAATTGCATTACGTAAACTTCCTGACTGGATATCAGCCAGGCGAATATCCAATGATTTATTTATCGTATATAAAATTCTATTCAAAAGCTTGTTAGAATTCCCACGACCTAATGGAATATCCAATCCTGAGTGTCCTCCTTTTAATCCTTTAACATCAATTCTGAATGCTACAGAATCAGCCGGAACTTCTTCCTCCTTAAAATGGAATTTTGCATTAGTATCAACACCTCCTGCACAGCCAATATATAATTCACCTTCGTCTTCAGAGTCTGTATTTATTAAAATATCAGCATTTAAAACTCCTGCTTTTAAATTTTCAGCTCCGGTCATTCCGGTTTCTTCATCAATAGTTAATAAAACCTCAAGAGGGCCATGAACTACATCTGTAGCTTTAAGAACAGCTAATGAAGCTGCAACTCCAATACCATTATCAGCACCTAAAGTTGTATCTTTTGCGGTAACCCATTCGCCATCAACATAAGCCTGAATAGGATCTTTTTCGAAATCATGATCGATATGACTGTTTTTTTGAGGAACCATATCTAAGTGCCCTTGTAGAACAACGGTTTTTCGATCTTCCATTCCCGGTGTTGCCGGCTTTTTAATTATAACATTTTGTATTTCATCGACAATTGTTTCTAATCCAAGATCTTCACCAAACTTCTTAGCAAATTCTACTGCTTTTTGTTCTTTTTTCGATGGACGTGGTATGTCGCATAATTGTTGAAATATTTCCCAAACAGCTTTTGGTTCTAAATTCCGAATTTCACTCATTATAATTCCTCCGTTTATTTATTTAAATTAATATTTATACATAGACTAATTATTTCAAGAAATGTTTAATTCTTTTTCGAAAATTAGCAAGCTCAAATTTAGAAAAAAAATACGGGCTTACTAAAGATCAAAAAGTTTTATTTTTTTTCCTTAACAATTCTTAACATAAAAACGATTAACAAAGAGAAACTTTTTTGCTTTTCATCTGTCTAACTACCACAATAATTTTTGTTTTGAAAAAAAATATTGCATTTTTGAAACAAAATAATTTTATTTGTGTTTAATATTAACATGTATACAAATATGTATATATTTTATTTTTTCTCGATAAAAATTGAAAGTAGGAAGATATGAAGAGGATAGTTTTTTTATTGGTTATAGTGAGTTTGGGGCTAATTAAAATAAGCAGTGCCCAAGAAACAGAAGTAAAATGGTATTCATTCGAAGAAGCAGTAGAATTGAATAAAACCGAACATCGGAAAATATTTATTGATGTATATACTGATTGGTGTGGCTGGTGCAAAAAGATGGAAGCAACAACTTTTACTCATCCTGCAATTGCAAAAATACTGAATGAAGAATATTATGCTGTTAGGTTCGATGCTGAAACTAACGATACAATTGATTTTGCAGGAAGACAATTTATTAATGAAGGTGGAAGAAACAGGTCTCCACATCAACTGGCTGTTGCCTTATTACAAGGAAAAATGTCTTACCCTTCGATAGCGTATTTAAATGAAGATAATCAACTTTTAACTGCAGTTCCCGGATATTATACTGCTGACAATCTTGAGCCAATCTTAATGTTCTTTGCTAAGGATGCTTTTAAATCTCAATCTTTCGAGGAGTATCAAAAGAATTTCAAGAGTGGTGCTAAAACAAACTAAAATAATTGAGTAACATATTCAGGTGGCAGCGGCAGTTTACAGTTTACAGTTTGCAGCTCACGGTTCACAGCTTGAAATTTGAAATTTGAAATCCCTAAATGTATTTTACACACTATCAGACTATTCATTAGTTTCTTAAGTCGAACTCAAGTTATTTATCATCCTCCCTATAAAACTCAATGAATTTTTCGTCTTCCATTAAAAACATGGCAGGAAAAGGAACTACAATACCATACTGTTCTATATTTACTTTACGCGTGGCTAATATGGTATTTCCATCGAATACTTTCACTTGTGCCACATCAGGAATCCTATAATATAATTTATCTTTATAAACAGTGCCTTCTCTATTAATTTGATCAGACATTAAATATGACAGATTTTTAGTTTGATCCTTTTTATCTAATTCAACTATAATTGGACGACCTCTTAAATCGTTTGGTGGTAATACTCCTCTGTCTTCACTAAATCTGAATAAAATATATGGTTGGTTAAGTTCTGTTTCCGTTGGTGCAAATTCGAATCCCGCACTATAGTTACTTGTAAATCGTTTACCAATAAACAAAGCTAAATAGTCATTTTCCAGTCTGTTTAATTCATTAATTGCAACTTCTAAGGATTTACCTTCCGGATAAAAATCTGCCATTCCGGTTAAGAGTTCAAATCTTTTTTCACGAATCATGAAGATAAAATTAGCAGCCTCTTCTGCCTTATCTTCAAAAGATTTATACACAGATTTGGTTTGAGTAACTGGCACCTTTGCAAACAAAGAATCTCTTTGCACACGTTTAAAGTACGTAAACTTTTCTTCTCCAACATATTTAGTAATACTTAAATCAGTAAATACAATTTCATTTTCAGTATTATTTATTCCATAAAACTCATTAGCGAAATTACTTTCTAATGATTTATTTACAGGTAATACATTTCCATTTTGAATAAGCTTATTAAAATCAATATTTATTTTACCCTCCGGTTCAAGAATATAATACTGCTCGGGATCAATATCATTATAAGTATGAATTGAAATATCAGTAATTTGCCAAATTGATATTTCCTCTTCAGGAACATCTTCTATTCCCATATATTTTTCGGCATATTCACAATAAGGTCCCGGTATAATATCTGTTCGTGAAGCTTCAATAGTAAATTTTAAATTAGTTCGTGGTAAGGCATAAATAATTCCACTTTCAGGTATCAGATTAGAGTTTTCAATTTTAGATACCCGAGTTTCTGAGGTTGATTTACATGAAAAAAGAACCACCAAACTTAAAAAAATAAACGTTTTTATATTTCTCATATTTTATTTTATTTAATTCTTAAATAAGCAGGACCCAAATTATCGACAATATCTGATGCTATTATTGCCTCCTGCCCTATTTTCTCAGAGGCAATATCACCAGCCAAACCATGTAAATATACACCAAGTATTGCAGCATCTTTGGGATCATAACCCTGCCCTAATAACGAAAGAATTATACCGGTTAGTACATCACCACTTCCTGCAGTTGCCATTCCCGGATTACCACTACTATTAAAATAACAAGAACCATCGGGGCAAGTTATTGATGTATGAGCACCTTTTAATACAACAAATAACTGGTTATCAACAGAAAATTTTATCTGAGTTTGAATCCTGTCATAACCTCCTGATGTTTCTCCAACCAATCTTTCAAATTCTTTTGGATGTGGTGTTAAAATACTATTCTTAGGAACTTTCTCTATAAGCCCTTTTTGTTCTGATAAAATATTTAAACCATCGGCATCAATAACCATTGGTGTTGAAAGTTTTTCAAATAAATTTGATAAAGCTTTTTTAGTATTTGGCTTAGTTCCAATTCCAGGACCAATTCCTACACAAGTATAATTTTCAGCATCTGGAACATTGGTAAATATTATATCTGACCAATCGATACTAATCATAGCTTCCGGTAAAGCGGTTTGTATAATTTCATATCCTATTTTTGGAACATGAACAGTAACTAATCCCGATCCGGTACGCAAACAAGCCTTCGCAGCTAATATAGCTGCTCCCATTTTTCCATAACTTCCGGCAATTAATATCACATGGCCATAGGTTCCTTTATGAGAAAACTTTTTACGATGAATAATTCTGCTTTTCACATATTCTGAATCTATCATATAAAACTCAGAATCTAAATTATCAATAAAATCTTTATTTAGCCCTATTGGTAATATTCCCCAACAGCCTGCAAATATCTCATTTTCAGGAAAAAAGAAAGATAGTTTAGGTAATTGAAAGGAAAAAGTATACTTAGCTTTAATGATTGCATCAAAATCGTTCCCTGAATTATTTTCACCAAACAAGCCCGATGGAATATCAATTGCAATAATATCTGCACTTGAATTATTTAAAAACTGAACTAAGTCTTTAGGCAGTCCCTCTAATTTCCTTGTTAAACCCGATCCAAACAATCCATCTACGAGAACATCATTTTGCCTTATCTCAGGAAAATCAGATTTTTTACTAATTTCTCTGATTAAACTGTTTTTTATTATTTTGAATCTGTCTAAATTAATTTGACAATCATTTGATAAATTATTGGATATTTTCAGTAAAAAAACCTCAACCGCATAATCAGAATCCATAAGTTGACGAGCAACCGCCAAACCATCACCTCCATTATTACCCGGGCCAACAAATATTTTAATAATCTTCTCCTTTGAAATATTTTCCGAAATCCATCCGGAAATAGTCTTTGCAGCCCTTTCCATTAAATCAATTGAAACAATGGGTTCGTTTTCTATTGTAAATGCATCCACTTCTCTTATTTGAGATGATTTAAGTATTTTCATTTTATAAATTCTTTTTAAACAAATTTAATGCTTAAACCTTTAATTAAAAACTTGGTCTCAAAAAAAAGATTTTTATATTTGTCATTCCTAAATTTAAGATATTGAAAATTAATATTAACTAAAAATAATAAAATTATGTTTAAAGGACATCCGAAAGGATTAATTCCCGCAGCACTAGCCAATATGGGGGAACGTTTTGGTTTTTACACTATGATGGCAATACTGGTTCTGTTTTTGCAAGCAAAATTTGGCCTTTCTGGAACAAATGCTGGAATTATTTACTCAATCTTTTATTTCTCTATTTATATACTAGCTTTAGTAGGAGGTATAATTGCTGATAAATTAAAGAATTACAAAGGAACCATTTTGGCGGGATTATTATTGATGGCTGCGGGTTATGTCATCCTAGCTATTCCTACTCCTACTCCTGTTTCAAGCGTACCTTTATTCCTAACAATTTCATTAGTAGGATTATTTGTTATTGCTTTTGGTAATGGATTATTTAAAGGTAATTTACAAGCTTTAGTTGGACAAATGTATGATAATGATAAATATGAATCGAGAAGAGATTCTGGTTTTTCTTTATTCTATGCATTTATTAATATAGGTGCTATTTTTGCTCCTATTGCAGCTATACTTATGAGAAATTGGTGGTTAGGAAAAAACAAATTAGAATATAATGCAAATTTACCTGAATATTGTCATAGTTTTCTTAACGGTTCAATTTCAGAATCATCTATAGTATCATTTCAAGAGTACGCAGATAAAGCAAGTGGTGCTCCTGTTGCTGATTTATCAGCATTTGCAAATAATTATTTAGATGTATTTAATACTGGATTTCATTATGCATTTGCTACTGCAATTATAGCTATGGCTATTTCTCTTGTTATTTATATGAAAAACAAAAAGAAATTCCCTAATCCAAAAGGAGTTGGGGAAAGTACAGAGCATACTAAAGACGGAATTAAAATGGAAGCAAAAGAAATTAAGCAACGTATGTATGCGTTATTAGCTGTATTTGGTGTTGTAATTTTCTTCTGGTTTTCATTCCATCAAAATGGATTAACATTAACTCTATTTGCTAAAGATTATACTTTACTTAAAATTGGCACATGGGAATTTTCTGCTGAGATATTCCAGTCTATGAATCCATTTTTTGTTGTATTCTTAACTCCTATTATAGTTGGAATATTTGGCTGGTTACGTAGTAAGGGTATGGAACCTTCAACTCCAAAAAAGATTGCTATCGGTATGGGTATAGCATCATTAGCATTTGTTGTAATGGCTTTTGGCTCTTTTGGATTACCTTTGTTTAAAACTATTAATCCTCAAATGGGTGGGGTACCTCTTGAAAACACTTTTCGAGTAACTCCTTTCTTGCTATTAGGAACCTATTTTATTTTGACTGTTGCTGAGTTATTCATAAGTCCTATGGGTATTTCATTTGTTTCAAAAGTATCTCCACCACAGTATCAAGGAATGATGCAAGGTGGATGGCTTGGTGCAACAGCTTTAGGTAATGGATTATTATTTATTGGTGCTATTCTTTATGAGACTATTCCAATCTGGATGACTTGGAGTATCTTTATTGTTGCGACGGCAATTTCTATGTTTACAATCATGTTTATGATCAAGTGGCTTGAACGTGTAGCTAAATAAAATAACTCATTAAAATTATAACAACTCAAATCCTGCATCAAATAAATGATGCAGGATTTTTTATAAAAAAATCCTGCACTTTTTTTCATTTCGCAAACGTTTGAAACAACACTCTTGGCTTATTCCTGATTTTTGTAATCACCTGCTTTATAGTTACATGCATAGTTTCTTTGTTTTTTTTTCGTATCTTTGAATATATAGAAATTATTAAATTCTTTATCAAATATAATCCATGAAAAAAGAGAAGAAATCATTGAGTTTTTGGCAAATATGGAACATGAGTTTCGGTTTTTTGGGAATTCAGTTTGGCTTTGCCCTTCAAAATGCTAACGTAAGTAGAATATTCGAAACATTAGGAGCAAAAATAGATGACATTCCTATTTTATGGATTGCCGCCCCTATAACAGGATTAATAGTACAACCTATTATCGGACATTTAAGCGATAATACCTGGACTCGCTTGGGACGCAGAAGGCCATTCTTTTTAATAGGAGCCATACTTGCCACAATAGCTTTGTTCATAATGCCAAACTCACCAGCCCTTTGGATAGCTGCCGGAATGCTCTGGATAATGGATGCATCTATTAATATATCAATGGAACCATTTAGGGCTTTTGTTGGCGATATGCTTCCATCAAAACAAAGAACCATTGGATTTAGTATGCAAAGTTTCTTTATTGGAACAGGAGCCATTATTGCTTCATTCCTACCTTACATTTTTACAGAATGGCTTGGTATTTCGAATACTGCTCCAGCCGGAGAAATTCCTTTATCGGTTAAATTGGCATTTTATATTGGAGGTGGCGTTTTTCTTGCATCAGTATTATGGACTGTTTTTTCAACTAAAGAATACTCTCCTAAAGAATTAGCCGAATTTGCAGATACAGAACTGGAAGAGCAAATGAAAGAAGAAGAATTAAAGAATATTAAAAACTCTAAAAGTGATTTTAAAATTGGAACTATATTTCTGTTAACAGGTTTAATTCTTACCTTTATTTTATACTTGATTCATGTAGATGAACAAGTTTATATATTATCTTTAGGTTTAAGCCTTTTCGGTTTACTTGAGCTAACATCAGGATTGTTAAAACAATCGGGCAAAATAAAGAATGGCTTTGTTGCTGTAATTTCAGATTTTAACACTATGCCTTCGACAATGAAGCAACTGGCTCTTGTTCAATTCTTTTCGTGGTTCGCACTTTTTGCCATGTGGATTTACACTACATCAGGTGTAACCAGTCATGTTTACGGTACAACAGATCCGACATCTGAACTATATAATGACGGCGCAAACTGGGTAGGTATCTGTTTTGGGATTTACAATGGTTTTGCAGCACTTTTTGCTTTCTTGTTAATTTTATTGGCAAAACTAACCAATAGAAAAATTACGCATTCAATTTCATTAATAATAGGTGGTTTAAGCTTAGCATCTATATTTTTGATTAATAATCCAACAATGCTATTATTACCATTTGTTGGAATAGGTTTAGCCTGGGCCAGTATACTTGCCATGCCTTATGCTATCTTAACAGGATCCCTTCCTTCACATAAAATGGGAGTATATATGGGGATATTTAATTTCTTTATCGTGATCCCACAAATTTTAGCTGCAAGCATTTTAGGATTCCTGGTTAAATCACTGTTTAGTAACCAACCGATTTATGCATTGGTACTAGGTGGTTTTTCAATGGTCATAGCAGGGATTTTGGTTGTATTTGTAAAAGATAGAGATTAGTTATGCAAAAAATTAAAGCAATTATTTTCGACTTAGACGGAGTTATTGTCGATACTGCCATTTTTCATTACCAGGCATGGAAAAGATTAGCCAATGAATATGGATTTGATTTTACCCCTGAACAAAACGAAAGATTAAAAGGAATTAGCAGACTTGAATCATTAGAAATTTTGCTTTCTATAGGAGGAATTGAAATTAGTTCAGCTGAAGAAAAAAATCGTGTGGCAAATAAAAAAAATAAATGGTACAGAGAAAATATATTGAAAATGACTCCTAATGATATTCTTCCTGGAGTTAAGAATTTTCTTATTGATCTTAAAAATACAAACTATAAAATAGCTATAGGATCTTCAAGTAAAAATGCTGGTACAATATTAGAAAAAATTGGTCTTGATGGATTTTTTGATTCTGTTATTGATGGCCTGAAAATTACCAACTCAAAACCAGACCCTGAAGTTTTCATAAAAGCTGCAAATGAATTAAATATTGATCCTGAAAATTGCTTGGTTTTTGAAGATGCAGCAGCCGGAATAGAAGCTGCAAAAAAAGCAGGCATGCTGGCTATAGGTGTTGGCAAATATGAGAATCTTTCAAATGCTGATAAAGTTATTCCTGATTTCAACGATATCAATGTTTTTATGATTGAAAATTTAACGAATTAATAAATCTAAAATTATAAATAATCCCTTCAAATGAACGAATATTTAAAACATGACGATTGGTGTATAATTGAAGAAGGATTTAATCCTGATAATCAACGATCTTCTGAAAGTATATTTTCGCTTGGTAACGGACATATTGGACAAAGAGCAAACTTCGAAGAGAAATATAGTGGTAATTCACTACAAGGAAACTATATTGCCGGAATTTATTACCCCGACAAAACCAAAGTTGGTTGGTGGAAAAACGGTTATCCTGAATATTTTGCTAAAGTTCTTAATGCTCCAAATTGGATTGGAATTAATATCATCGTTGGAAAAAAGGAATTAGACCTTTCTAAAGTAAAAGTTGAAAATTTCCGCCGTGTTTTAAACATGCAAGAAGGTTACCTTGAACGATCTTTTACAGCAGAATTTGACAATGAAAATATTATTGAAGTTACATCTAAACGTTTTATTAGTATAACAGAAAATGAGCTTGGTTGTATTAAATATGAAATAAAAAGTATAAGTGTTAATGATAAAATTACTATCATACCATACATTGATGCAGATGTTATTAATGAAGACTCTAATTACCAGGAAAAATTCTGGGAAGAAATATCAATAGAAAGCAAACCGGGAGAAGCATATGTAACTGCTAAAACAAAAAAACTGGATTTTCATGTTTGCACAAGCATGAAATTTAATATTGAAAAAAATGGAACAGAAATAAATGATGATATAAAAGAAGAACAAAAAAAGAAATATATTGCTCAGAGTGTTAGGTTAGATATTAAGCCGGATGATATTATTACCATTTATAAATATGCTGCTATAACAAATTCTGAAAATCATGATAAAGAAACATTAATGATGGCAGCTCATAATGTTTTGCAAAGATCTTACGAAAAAGGATTCGATAAACTTTTTGCAGAACATGCAAATGCCTGGAAAAACAAATGGACCGATAGTGATATTGTAATAAAAGGTGACGTTGCCGCGCAACAAGCAATCAGGTTTAATATTTTTCAGTTATACCAGACATATACAGGTGACGATGAAAAATTAAATATCGGGCCTAAAGGATTTACCGGCGAAAAATATGGCGGTAGCACATACTGGGATACCGAAGCATATTGCTTACCATTTTATTTGCGTACATCAGATAAAAAAGTTTCACGAAACCTTTTATTATATCGATACAGACATTTACCCAAAGCAATTGAAAATGCAGAAAAGTTAGGGTTTACCGATGGTGCCGCATTATACCCAATGGTAACCATGAATGGTGAAGAATGTCATAACGAGTGGGAAATAACTTTTGAAGAAATACATCGCAATGGAGCAATTGCTTATGCAATATATAATTATACCAGATACACCGGCGATGAATCATACTTAGAAGATTACGGACTGGAAGTTTTAATTGCTATTAGCCGTTTTTGGGCACAACGCTTTAACTTCTCCCGAGAAAAAAATAAATATGTAATGCTCGGAGTAACAGGACCGAACGAGTACGAGAATAATGTAAATAATAACTGGTACACGAGTACTATTGCCTTATGGTGTTTAGACTACACTCTTAAATCAATTACTAAAATTCAAAGCCTGGCTCCTGAGAAATATAAAAAACTTAAAGAAAAAATCAGTTTTAATGAACTAAAAGAAGTTGGAATCTGGACAAACATTCTTGACAAAGCGTATCTTCCTGAAAATGAAGATCTCGGAATTTTCTTACAGCAAGACGGCTATATGGATAAGGAATTAATTAATGTTATAGACCTTGATCCTAAAGAACGTCCAATAAATCAAAAATGGTCGTGGGACAGAATATTGCGTTCGTGTTTTATTAAACAAGCAGATGTTTTACAAGGAATTTATTTGTTCGAGGAGAATTACGATTTAGACACTATAAAGCGAAACTTCGATTTTTATGAGCCCAAAACTGTTCATGAATCATCATTGTCTCCTTGTATTCATAATATATTAGCAGCAAAGTTAGGATACAAGGAAAAAGCTTATGAGTTATACCTTCGTACAGCGCGGTTAGATATTGATGATTATAACGATGAAGTTGATCAGGGTTTGCATATTACAAGTATGGCTGGGGCGTACCTGTCTATTGTTGAAGGCTTTGGAGGCATGAGATTAAAAAATGAAGAATTGCATTTTAATCCATTCATCCCCGAAAAATGGAAATTATATTCGTTTATAGTAAAATACAGGGGAAACCATATAAAAGTTGAAGTTACAAAAGAAAAAATTGTTGTCATGAATCAAAACGGAAAACCTGCCAAAGTATTTATCCGTGGTGTAGAATACAACATAAAAGAAAGAGAATCAATAGAATTTTACTGTAATTAAATTAAGAAAATAATGAAAAAAATTATCCTTATTGTTTTAACAGTTGTTATAGCTTTTACAAGCTGTATAAAGAATAACACCAAAATTCCTATAGATTCAGAAATGTATGAGTTTGCATCACCGGTTTATGCAAGTGAAGAAGGAACTGATATATTTCTTAATGGTTATTTAAAAAAAGCTGATTTAATAGATTCCGTAACTATTATAAATTATACTGCTGATCTGACAAAAGATAAAAAACGGTTAAAAATCTCACCATCGGAAAATGCAAGAGCAATTGAAAAACTAACGGTTTGGATAAATAGTTATTCATATTCACTTGTAATATTGCTCGATAAAAAAGTAGAATATACAATTCAATTTGATCCAAAAAACAGAGATTATAAAACAGTACAAATTGCCGGAAACTTTAATGCCTGGACACCCGGCGAAAACTTTATTTTAAAAGAAGGTGTTTGGAAATATAAATTAAAACTTGCACCCGGTAAATATCATTATCAACTGGTTGTTGATGAAAAATGGATGCTTGATCCCGCAAATCCTGTAAAAGAAAGTAATAATATAGGAGGATTTAATTCCGTATTAACTATTGATGATCCGAATGTTAATGCACCTAAACTTTTAACTGATAGTTTTTCTAATGATCAAATTAATATCAATCTATCTGGCAATATTAACTCAATAATTGCTCTTTGGGACAATTTTTCAATTCCAACAAAAATTATTGAAAATAAAATTCAAATTACAATTCCGAATATTGCTAAATCAAAGGAAAGATCTTTTATAAGAGTATGGGCATGTAATAAAAATGGATATTCGAATGATATTTTAATTCCGTTAAACTATGGCAAGGTAATTTCTGATATCTCCGAAATTAAACGTACCGACAAACATGCACAAGTTCTTTATTTTATGCTTGTAGATCGATTTAATAACGGGAATAAAGAAATAGACAATCCAATTGATGATCTGGAAATTGCCGAAAAGGCTAACTACATGGGAGGAGATATTCAAGGAATTACAGAAAAAGTAAATGATGGATATTTTTCTGACTTAGGAATAAGCATGATATGGCTCTCTCCTATTACTCAAAATCCGCTTGAAGGTTATGTTGAGTATCCTGCGCCTCATAGAAAATATTCAGGATATCATGGATATTGGCCAATAACATTAACAACTATAGACCATAGGTTCGGCAACCCTGATGATTTACATACTTTAGTTGATGTTACACACAAAAATGATATGAATATCATCCTGGACTATGTTTCAAATCATGTTCACGAAAAAAATAAAATATACCAAACACATCCTGAATGGGCTACAACTCTTGATTTACCTGATGGCACAAAAAATATCAGAATTTGGGATGAGCATAGGCTAACAACCTGGTTCGATACTTTTCTGCCTACTTTAAACTTTGATATTCCTGAAGTTGAAGAATTAATGTCTGATTCGGCTAAATTTTGGATCGACAATTATAATGTTGATGGATTCAGACACGATGCCACCAAACACATTCCTAAACCATACTGGAGATCTCTAACGAAAAAACTAAGAGATGGAACTAATAAAGAATTCATTTTCCAGATTGGAGAAACTTTTGGAAGCCGGGAACTAATCAGAAGTTATGTTGGTACAGATATGTTAGACGGCCAGTTTGATTTTAATCTGTATTTTGATATGCGGAATAATTTTGCCCAGGAATCAGAACCTTTATCAAACCTAACAGCATCACTTAAAGAAAGTTTAAAATATTATGGACATCATTCTCTAATGGGTAATATTACCGGAAATCACGATCTTCCAAGATTTATCACTTTTGCAAGCGGGGCTTTAAAATTTGATGAAGATGATAAAGAAGCAGGATGGAATCGAGATATTCAGATTAAGGATACAGCCGGATATTACAGACTATTACAAGTAACTACTTTTATAAATACGATTCCAGGCATTCCGGTTATATATTACGGCGACGAAATAGGTATGCCGGGAGCTGGAGATCCGGATAACAGAAGGCCTATGAAGTTTGATAACTTAACAAAACTTGAAAAGTTAGTAAAAGATAATACAAGTAAAATAGTTAAGTTACGAAGAAATAATCTGGAACTCATTTATGGCGATATCATTATTTTGTACTCCGATAATGAGAGTTTAGTTTATGCAAGAAAATATTTCGACGAAGTAAGTATAATAGCCTTTAATAAAAGCGGTCATGAAAAGTATATCACAATTGATTTACCGGAATCTTTAAACTATAATGTTTGGAATTCTAACTTCAAAAACAATTATACTTTAAATGAAGAAAATCAACTAATTATAAATTTAAAAGCTTTCTCATTTGAAATTCTGAACAACAATTAGGAAGAGAGTTAATTTGAACAAAAGAAAACGGCCCTTATATTTTTAAGTGCCGTTTTTATTTTTATAAATAATATTTAATCTCCAAAACTAATACCAACACCTCGGGCATTTATCATTAATGCTGTATCCGGAGTTACTAAATTTGGGTTTTTAATGGCTTCCTTAAATGGAACAGATGTAATATAAGGATGACGATACGAAACCATTTCTCCAAATTTACCCTCCAATACCATTTCAAAGGCATGCACTCCAAACTGTGTTGCCAGAACACGGTCATAAGCAATTGGAACTCCTCCACGTTGAATATGTCCTAATACCGCTTTACGCATATCATGCTTAATTCCAGCTTCTTTTAACTCTTCAACAAGTCTGGAAGCAGCACCAGATAATTTAGCATTCCTATATCCTATTTCATCATTCTTTTCTTTTGAACTCTCCTTGCCAATGGCACTAGCACCTTCTGCAATAACAATTATAGTAAATCCACGATCTCTTCTAAACCTATTATTGATTTTTTCAAGAACTTTGTCAATGTCGTATGGTATTTCAGGAATAAGGCAAATCTCAGCACCGCCTGCAACAGCAGCATTCATGGCAATCCAGCCTGCATCGCGTCCCATAACTTCAAGAACCATAACTCTATTATGACTGGCCGCAGTAGTTACTAATTTATCAACAGCTTCAGTAGCAATCTGAATAGCAGTTTGATATCCAAAAGTGGTATCAGTTGCCAATAAATCATTATCAATAGTTTTCGGAACACCAATTATATTTAACCCTTTTTCATACAAAGCCTGAGATATTTGCTGTGAACCGTCACCTCCTATATTTATCACGGCATCAACACCCATATACATAAGTTTACGAATCATTTCTTCGGAACGATCAACCGTTGACCATTTTCCATTTTTGTCTTTTATTGGCCAGGCAAAAGGACCTCCTTTGTTTGTAGTCTCAATAATAGTTCCTCCTCGGAAATGAATTCCTGCTACAGCTTGTTCATCTAATATCTTAATTTCTGTAGGTTCCCACAAAATTCCATTAAAAGCCTGTATGCTTCCTATTACTTCCCAGTCACGTTCTCGAGATGCTCTTTTTACAATTGCTCTTATAACAGCATTTAAACCGGGGCAATCTCCACCCGCTGTTGCAATTAAAACACGTTTCATTGTAATTTTTTTATTTGATTATTTAATTATTTTTATTAGGGGAGAAAACACTCTATTCTCTTTAATTAGTCTGCATTTCATGCAATTTTTTGCTTATAATATATTATCTTTAAAAAGCAAAATTAGCAATGGTAAAAATAACAAAAAGCTTGATTTATCACAATTTTAAGACCTTAATATTATAAAAATTCAAAATTATTTAACATGAAAACACAAAAGCTGACACTTAAAGCCAAAACGTTGATAATCTACATCTTAACTTTAACTTTGTTTGTAGGATGTAAGCCTGCAACAAATAATCAAGAAAAAAATACCGAATATCAAAAGGTTAAACATGTAGAATGGAGTAAGAATCTAAGTATATATGAAGTTAATATAAGACAATATACTCCTGAAGGAACCTTTAATGCCTTTGCCGAGCATTTACCCAGGTTAAAAGAATTAGGAACTGATATTTTGTGGTTAATGCCAATTCACCCGATTGGAGAAAAAAACAGGAAAGGAACAATGGGTAGTTATTATGCTGTAAAAGATTATTATGGAATTAATCCTGAGTTTGGAACCAAAGAAGATTTTTTAAATCTTATCAATAAAATACATGAACTAGAAATGTATGTTATAATTGATTGGGTTGCAAATCATTCGGCCTGGGATAATGAGTTAATAAATAAACATCCGGAATGGTACAAAAAAGATGGAGAAGGTAATATTATTCCTCCGGTTCCAGACTGGTCTGATGTAGCAGGTTTCAACTATGAAATTCCTGAAATGCAGGATTATATGATTGATGCATTAAAATACTGGGTTAAGAATTTTAATATTGATGGTTACAGGTGTGATGTTGCCGGAATGGTTCCTGTTGAATTTTGGAACAATGCAAGATATGAACTTGATAAAATAAAACCTGTTTTTATGCTTGCCGAAGCTGATGAACCTGAGTTACACGAGTATGCCTTTGATATGACATATGCATGGACTATGCATTTTATATGGAATGAAATTGCTCAAGGTAAAAAAACAGTTGATGATTTAGTTAATCAATACGAAACTGAAAAAACTAAATACAATTCATCTGACTACAGGCTGAACTTTACCAGTAACCATGATGAGAACTCGTGGAAAGGAACTGTATTTGAACGATTAGGAGATGCAACAAAAGTATTTGCTGTTTTGTCGGTTACGGCTACTGGAATGCCTTTAATATATAGCGGACAGGAAGCATGTTTAGATAAGAAGCTTTTGTTCTTTGAAAAAGATACTATAAACTGGGAAAAAGAATGTTGCCTGAAAGAATTATATACTGATCTTCTCAAATTGAAAAAAGAAAACCCGGCACTTTGGAATGGCGATTTTGGTGGAACAATGGAGAGAATTACCACAACTGCCGATGACAAAATCTTTGCATTCTCACGTACAAAAGATGACAACCAGATTATTACAATTTTGAATTTATCACCAGAGGAAATAGAATTCGAATTTACAAATCCGATTAATATTGAGTTAACCGAATTATTTACAGGCGAAGAGTTTTCAAATAACTATAAACTTGAAGCCTGGGGATATAAAGTTTTTAAAACCGAATAAGTAACCAGAGCTGTCTGGCATAATTTAAATATTACTAAAAGTATTCAGAATATTAATAATTGTCATTCCTGACGAAGTGAAACGAAGTTCAGGAATCTAAAACAAAATAGATTCCTGCTTTCGCAGGAATGACAGGCAGAAGTGCCTTTTCACAGCTCCTGTCATTCCGCACTTGATGCGGAATCTGTTAACTTATTGACATTGGTCTTCCAGCAAGCAGATTATACAATTTCATTTAATAACAAACCAACGCACAGGAATGTGCGTTGTACAAATAATGCAGTTTTTTATTTTTCAATTAGTACTACAGTATTTTTTGATTGTTTTGCTTCTTGCAAGGCTGCTTCGGCTCTTTTTCTTATATTATCAGGAGAATCATTTTTATAAGAGCTTGTAATTCCCATGCTAACAGTCAGATTAACTTGCTGATTGTCAATCTCGAATTGATGGTAAGCAATTACTCTGCGTAAACGATTACCTACCTCTTTTGCTTCATCTATGCCAATATTTGTAAAAATGAGTACAAATTCATCTCCATTTTTATATCGAAAAAACATGTCTGATTTTCGAATAAATCCTTTTGTAATATTTACAAATTCTTGCAATATAACATCGGCTTTATCGTATCCATAATGATCATTATAATTTTTAAATCGATCAATGTCGATAAGAATAAATACTAAAGAATTAATAGAAGAATTTTTGATTAATGATTTCAATTTTGTTTTTAGTTCACGATGATTATAAATACCAAGATCATCTGAAAATGCAAGGCTTTTTAAACTGGCGATTCTTCCCTTAAATCGCCAGAAAGCCAATACAAATCCAATGGAAATCGATATGAATATAATTAATAAACTATTTAAGTTAAAATCTATCATTAATCAAAACTAATTTTTAAGTATTTTCCCCGTATAAATATTATTGTTAACTATTAATTTATAGAAATATATACCGTTCTCTAATCCTGTTGCTTCCAACTCAATAATATCCTGTTCGTAACTTATCTTCTCAAATTTCAATTGACCCTGAATATCATAAAGATATAATACGCTACCATTATTAAGTTCTTCATTAATATCGAAAAAGAATATATCCGATGATGGATTTGGAAATACATTTACAGAAATTTGATTTGATGAAAAAATATTAAATATAGAAGCCGGAATATCTGGTTGTTCTAATTTAACACTTGTATAAAGTCTGTATTCTCCGGGTAAAAGAGAGATATATTCGTCGGTAGCAGTAACATTCAATGTGTCGCTGGTATAATATTCATACCAATTACCTGTGTTAGGGAAATCCGGATTAATCTCCTTTGTTTCCACATCAAAATTTCCTAAAATAACCACATCCATTTCATCATCGAATAAATGAATAGACTTTGTTTTTCCTACTTGAGTAATTGTGAAATCGGAAGTACTAAAAACATCATAAGTGGTTTTTAGATTATTCAGTGCTTTAAACACGTAGTATAACTTTTCCCTGTTAGACGTAAAATAATCCCATCGTATAGGTTTATTACATACTCTGCAGTCATAGTCAATAGAATAATCGTATCCTAATTCTCCAAATTGCCATATCATTTTAGGCCCCGGAATTGGAATAAAGAAATTAGCTGCAAGTTCAACACGATGTAGGGCTGTATGCAAATCTTTAATATTATACCATTCACCAGAATTCCCCCACTGTAAATTTTTATACATTAATCTCTCTTCATCGTGGCTTTCCATATAAGCAACTACATGCGGAACAGACCAGTTTCTTTCCTTGTATGAAGCCCAGTCAATATCTGATGAATACCCCATTGAAGCTTCGGCATATTCATGATTCATATTCCCCCAGAGTAACATTCCAAATTCGGCAAGTACTTTTTCTTCTGAATTATCAGTAAGATGCTCAAGTATAACATAAGCACTTGGATTTATACTCCAGATACTCATTGCCATTCTTTTTAAAATAGAAATCCTTGATGCATCATAAGGCCAACCATCACCTGAAGTATTAGTAAAACCCTTGGTAAAATCGAATCGAAACCCATCTATTTTATAAACCTCTAACCAAAATCTATTAACGCTATCAACAAATTCTTTCGTGTAATCGCTCTCATGATTAAAATCATATCCCCACGAATAAGTTGAATTAGGCGATTGTATATTATACCAAGGGTTTTCTGATGTAGGTTTTTCCCCGTCAAAATACATTTGAACTAAAGGCGACTGGCTATATGAATGATTTAAAACCATATCCATAATAACTGCTATTCCTCTTCCATGACAGGAATCAATAAATTCTTTTAAATCTTCTTTTGTACCGTAATATTTATCGGGAGCAAAATAAAAGCTTGTATTGTAACCCCAGCTCTCATTTCCTTCAAATTCGTTAAATGGCATTAATTCTATTGCTTTAACACCTAGAGAATCCAAGTAATTAAGTGTATCAATTAGTGTTTGATAATCGTGTTTAGCAACAAAATCTCTTACGAGCAATTCGTAAATAATCAGATTCTCCTTTTCAGGTGCAATAAAATCTGTATTTTGCCATTGATATTCTGTTTGATTTGTTTGCAAAACCGATGCAATATTAGTGGTCTTTGTAGCCGGATATTCAATTAATCCCGGATATGTTTCTTCTGAAATATATTTATCATTCGGATCGCTTGTTTTTTCTGTATAAGGATCTGCAATTCGCAACTCTCCATCGATATAGTATTGAAAAATATATTCCTTTCCGGAAGTTAGGCCCCCAATACTTAACCAATATATTGAATCATTTGGAGTAACATTCATCATGTAGTTCTCATTCAATCTCCAATCGGTAAAATCTCCTATAACAAATATAAATTCCTTATTTGGAGCAAAAAGAACTAAACCAACCGAATCGTCAGATAAATAATTTATTCCTTTAATCCAGCCGGAAGGTAATTCAGCAACTGTATTATTTCCTCGTGCAAAATAATAAACAGAATCGGTGGCAGTTTCATCGGTGTTTTTTGCCTTAACAATTATTTTATGCGATCCGGCAATATTCTCTGTATATGCATAATCAATTGATGTTCCTGCAAGTTTTGAAATCAAAACATCATCAATCCATAAATGCATGCTATCAGCATCGTTAGATGATGCGCTAATATTGATCTGTTCTCCGGGCAAAATAATATAATCATCTGTTGGAGAAGAAATACTAACATTTAAACCTGGAGGATAAACATCTGCAAAGATATCACCACCATCAGCTTCACGTCCAACCAGTGAGCCATCAGAATTCCTGAACACGAAAGCTAATTGTAAAATTTCTTCACCTTCGTCCACAACGTAAAATTCTTTTATACTTGGTTGTATTTCTAGTTTATACAAATTTGTTGATACTTCTGTTAGTTTTGCCTTATCGGTATTTTCGCTCCAGCCTGCAATAACATACTTCCAATCGCCGGAACTTTGATCAGTGATAAGTCCTGTATGAGCATAAATATCACCTGTATAATCTTTTAATGCCTGATTTCCCTGGGCAGCATCAAAATAAATAGTAACGGCATTATCGGCTGTTGGAAATTCAGGGTCGGTTGTTACAACCTGAGAAAAGGCTGATAACAAACTTGTAATTAATAGAATTAAAGTTAAAATCTCTTTTTTAAAATTCATATTCATTATGTAAATTCAATTTAGTAAAAAAAGGTGCTAAGCGGTTAATTTTACAAAACACTTCAAAAATTAACAGTCTTATTATCTACCAGTTAACAAATCCCTGCCTGCGGCAGGCAGGCGCTAAGC
>JAUWQL010000175.1 GCA_030611105.1 Bacteroidales bacterium | reverse complement strand
AAGGTTTCAGCCTCCTTTTTGTCTATTAAGCCTATTTATTCAAAATATTATTATATTGCAACTTTGTTATAGTTTTCTCATCTCTTCTTTCTCAAAGAGGAACTGCGTTTACGATCTCATTACAGGTAAAGCCTATTTTAAGCTATGAAAAAACTATACATTGTAATCATACTTGTTCTTTTAATCGCCGCTTATTATATTTTTGAATATGAAATTTTAAGAATTATAGTTGCTTCTGTATTTGTTGTAATTGCATTAATTCCATTAGTTGAATTTTCAAGTAAAATATTTGACAATACTAAGAGAAGTAAACAGAAAGAGATAATTAACCAAAAAAGGATGTTGCAATTCCAAGATTCCATTGACAAACTTTTAAGAAGAATTGAAAAAGAAAGGGACAATTTTGAGCAATTATTAGATAAGAATATTGAATTCAAAAATCCAGCTCATGAAAAGGCGATAAAAATTCATTCTTTTGAAATTATTAAACAAACTGGAAAATGAAATAAAATAGGCTCAACCTGTAACAGCGGTTCGAATTCAAGCGAGGTTTTATTGCGGTTTGACAAAAAAGCTATCTTTAACTTCATTAACGGCGGATAAAGAAACGCGGCGAACTAAGCGAAGCGTTCTCATGAGCGCCAGCGAATAAAATCCCCGCCAAAACTTATTGCAACTGTCAGTCAGAATAGCAAAGCACAACCAATGTAAGATATTGCAACAATTACTTGTTTTGTATTAAAACATTTTGTATTTTTGTCTTGAAAAACTTAATACAATGAAGACAATAACACAAAAAGAAATAGGACAAAGAATATCAGAATTAAGAAAAAGCAAAGGATATTCTCAAAATGATTTAGCAAAGATGCTTGACATTTCTCGTCCATCACTTACACAGATAGAGTTAGGAAAAAGAAATTTATTGGTAATTGAGCTAAAAAAAATTACTGATATTTTATCAATATCCATTGATAAACTTTTATCTTCTGATTTTAGTTTGTCGGAATTAATAATTGACGAAGAAAAAGTTGATGAAGAACCAAAATTTAGAATTTCTATTCCGGAATTGAAAGTAAATAAATTCAAAGATATATTGTTATATATACTTGAAAAATGTGCCGGAAAACCTAATGTTGGTGAAACACTCCTTTATAAGTTACTGTATTTCTCTGATTTTAATTACTACGAACTATATGAGGAGCATTTGAGTGGAGCAGAATACAAAAAACTACCATATGGCCCGGTACCTCAAAAACTTGATTGTATTATTAATCAAATGATTGCAAGTAAACAATTAAAAAGATTTAAAGCTGATTATCATGGATATCCTCAAACAAGATACATACCATTATCTAAACCTAATTTATCAAGTTTTAATGCAAGTGAAAAGGATGTAATAGACAAAGTAATTGACCAATACTCTGATTGGTCTGCGTCTGCTATTAGTGATTATTCGCATAAAGATATTCCCTGGTTGGCATCTAAAGATGGTGAAACAATAGATTATGAATTAGCTTTTTATAGAGAAACACCATATTCAGTTAGGAATTACGATGAAAATGAAGAAGCATCATGATATTTGAGGAACTAGATGAATTTAAAAAAGACATAAAGAAACTTTTAAAAAAATATAGAACTCTTAATGATGATGTTGAAATTGTTAAGAAAGTTTTAAGTATAAGTCCAAATGAGAGACCTCCTTTTAGTTTTAGAATTGATGGATTGGGAATAGAAACTTGTATAATAAAAGTTAAGAAAATTGCCAGTAAAAGTTTCAAAGGGAAAGGAGTTAATTCTGGTTTTCGAATAATATACGCCCATTATGAGAAAGAAGAAAAAATAATTATGATTGAGATATATCATAAATCAAATAAAGAAATTGAGGATAAAGAGCGTATTCTAAATAATTTTAAATAAGGATAAGCATAAAAAACAGGCTTAGCTTACAAGTGAAAAGTAGGAAGTAAATGAATCTAAAAAATTGTTACTATAGGAATAAATAAAAAGTAGTCAAAAACTACAAATTAATCAAACAAAGCAGGAGACTTCGCTTAGCCGGGGGCTGGTTTGTCAGATTTTAAAATAATTTGCAGATTCACTACATAATTAAATTGAAGGAGTTTTTTTATTCTAATTTATAGATGTAAAATATGAAAACAGGAATTCAAATCACTTTAATTGTATTAACTCTTCTGATTGCAACAGTTGCACGGTTTGCAACTATAGGTTGGTTGTATTTCCTTGGTATTTTGTCAATACCAATTTTGGCAATACCTCATTTCATAGTTCATAAAAAGTCAATGGACTATCTCTCTAAAAAAGGACAAAGAAACATTTTAAAAATACTTGCTTCGCATTTTCTTTTCTTATGCTTATTCTTTTTTCAACATGAATTTAGCGATTCACCTAGGTCATATTCTGTTTTAGAAACTGTTTTTGGAATAAAAAATGAATTTTTACACAATAATGGATTTATTATTTGGCTAATCTCCTTAATAGCTTATATCTTTTTGAGCGTAAAGATTCGGAAAAGTGCCAAAGCAGATAGAAAAACTCAAAATCTGGGTTTGGTGTAGTTTGTTTGCCCTGACTGCCCTGACTGCCGTCAGGCAGGCGTCAGGCAGGCGACAGTAGACAACCTCGTGACCCGCAGGTGAATAAACTTTGCTTAACTGAGCCATTTATGAATAGAAAGTTTTTTAAGAAAGAAAAAAGTATCTTTACCCAAATTTAAAAAATCATTTTACTACATAGGAACTTTAAATCCAAAGTCAGAGGTTTGTAAATCTGACGAAGAAAATAGAATTTAATATCTCAATACTCAAATCTAATATGCCATTTCAATCATTAAATATTATTGCACCTATTTTAAAAGCAATACAAGAAGAAGGTTATACTATCCCAACACCTATACAGGCACAATCCATTCCTATTATTTTGCAAGGTGCTGATTTGCTTGGCTGTGCGCAAACAGGAACAGGAAAAACAGCCGCATTTGCTATTCCTATACTACAATTGTTGAGCGCAAATAAAACGTATAACAAAAAAAGAAAAATAAGGAGCTTAATCGTTACACCAACACGGGAGTTGGCTATCCAAATCGGGGAAAGTTTTATAGCTTACGGACGACATACAGGGTTAAACTGTACTGTAATTTTTGGTGGTGTTAACCAAAACAAGCAAACCTCGGCATTGCAAGGTGGTGTGGATATTGTAGTTGCAACACCTGGTCGTTTATTAGATCTCATGAATCAAGGATATTTAACTTTACGTGATATAGAAATATTTGTCCTTGATGAAGCAGATCGCATGCTGGACATGGGTTTTATTCACGATGTCAAAAAAATGTTGACGGTTCTTCCAAAAAGAAGACAATCACTTTTCTTTTCTGCAACCATGCCACCCGAAATTATTAAACTTGCAGGTACCATATTGTATAAGCCTTCAAAGGTTTCGGTAAGCCCTGATTCTTTAACGGTTGATATTATCAAACAATATATTTATTTTGTAGATAAAGGAAATAAAAAAGCCTTATTGGTAGATGTATTAAAAGATAAAAACATTAAAACGGCCCTGGTGTTTACGCGTACAAAGTATGGTACAGATAAAGTTGCGAGAAATCTGTTGAAGCATAAAATCAAAGCAGAGGCAATACATGGCGACAAATCGCAAAATGCCAGACAGCGTGCTTTAACAAATTTTAAAGCACAAACCACACGTGTATTGGTGGCAACAGATATTGCAGCACGTGGAATTGATGTTGATGAATTAGAATATGTGATCAATTATGAAATTCCCAATATTGCAGAAACATACGTTCATCGAATTGGAAGAACAGGAAGGGCAGGTGCAAAAGGAACTGCATTTTCATTTTGTGATGCAGAAGAGAAAGCATTCTTGAAGGATATAGAAAAATTGATTGATAAAAAGATTCCCGTAATTGAGAATCATCCTTTTCCATTGATGGATCATAATCCTGAGAAAGCTCCAAAACAACAACAAGGAAAAGGAAACTCAGGTCACTCAAGACCGAAACCTGCCGGAAATAAAAAACAAAAAAAGTGGTATGGCAAACCGAAAACTTCGCGGCAGTATTAATTTTTCCTATTCTTTAAGGAATTATTATAGGTTGCCTTAATATCATTAATTTTATTGAAGATATATATATTTGCAAAAAAAAGATTGTTAATGAATACTTTTGAAAATTTTAATCTGTCAAAACAATTACATAATGCAATTGTTGATTTGGGATTTGACACTCCAACACCAATACAAAAAGAAGCTTACCCTGTTATTCGTTCAGGTAAAGATATGGTAGGAATAGCACAAACGGGTACGGGCAAAACACTCGCCTATATGCTACCTGTATTACAGGATTTAAAGTTCTCAAAGCAAGTTAACCCAAGGGTATTAATATTAGTTCCCACACGCGAATTAGTATTACAAATGGTTGAGAATATAGAAAGTCTTACTAAGTACATGAATATTCGTGCTTTAGGCGTGTATGGAGGAACAAATATTAATACACAAAAGCAAGCTGTTGCTCAGGGTACTGACATTCTTGTTGCAACACCGGGACGATTATATGATTTAGCCGTATGTGGAGTATTACAGCTAAAAGGAGTTAAAAAATTAGTGATAGACGAGGTAGATGTAATGCTGGATCTTGGATTTCGTCCTCAAATAACAAATATCTTTGACCTTCTGAAAGAACGTAGACAAAACATTATGTTTTCAGCTACGATGACAGATGATATTGATGTACTTATTGACGATTTTTTTATTGCTCCTGCCAAAATTTCTATTGCTGTAAGTGGTACTCGTTTAGATAATATAGCTCAACAATCTTATCAGGTACAAAATTTTTACACTAAAATTAATTTGTTAGCACATCTGTTAAATTATAAAAATGAATACAGTAAAGTATTGGTGTTTGTATCAAGTAAAAAAAATGCAGATAAATTATTTGAAGCTTTAGAAGATAATTACGGATCAGAAACATGCGTAATTCATTCTAATAAAACGCAAAATTATAGAATAAGGTCAATCCGACAATTTGATGAAGGAAAGAATAGAGTATTAGTGGCAACAGATGTAATGGCTCGTGGATTGGATCTGGAAAAAATTACTCATGTTATTAATTTTGACACGCCTCATTTCCCGGAAAATTACATGCATCGTATTGGTAGAACCGGTAGAGCAGAACAGCAGGGTAAATCTATATTGTTTTATACCGAAAAAGAAGAAGAGTGGAAGGTAGCTATTGAAGAATTAATGTCTTACAAAATTCCAATTATTGATTTTCCTTTAGAAGTTGAAATCTCAAAAGAATTATTGACTGAAGAGCAACCTGTAATCGGGGATGTTAAAAATCCACATCGTAATTTGGTAAAGGAAGTTCGTGGACCTGCTTTTCACGAAAAGAAAGAAAAAAATAAGAAAACTAATCAGGGAGGTTCCTATCTAAGGAAAGGAAAAAAATATAAAAAACCTCAAACAAGAGGTGATAAAAAGTTTAATCTACGCAATAAAAAGAAATAGCTTGAATTTTTTAAGTGATATAAATTTTTAGAAAGTTGATGACTTAAATATTTTCACTTTCCGGTTTAAGCTGAATCCTTTAACCTGTTTTTCAAAATACTATGAATTATAACTCCTGCAAGAATTAATAAAGCTCCTGTTAATTCTTTCCAGCTCAGTATTTCCTGAATAATAAAATAGCCGAAAATGGCTGCAAAAACAGGTTCAAGTGAAAATATGATCACCACTTTTAACGAAGAAACATATTTCTGAACCCAAACAGTAATAAAATAACAAAACAGGGTTCCGATAAGGCCTAGATACAGAAGTGACAATCCGGCTTTCATGCTAATTTGAATTGATAAGTTATCAGTGAATAACCATGCAATAAAGCTTACAACTGAAGCAGCAAAAAATTGATAAGTAATAATAGTCAGTGTATCAGATTTTTTCACATATCTGCCTGCCAAAACAAGATGAACGGCATAAGTTATTGCCGTAATTGTAGTTATTAAATCGCCCGGGTTTATTGATGTTTCAAAATCGTAAGTAAGTATAAATAAACCAAGAGAAACGATTATTACGGTTATAAAATCAATTTCACTGAGTTTAGATTTATAGAAAAAGTATAAAATAAACGGAACAACAATCACAGCTGAACTTGTAATAAAAGCACTATGACCTGTGCTTGTATATTTCAATCCTATGGTTTGCGATGCATACGCCATTGCCATTAAAACACCTAAGATTGAACCATATACAAATGCTTTTCTATTTAAAAGCTGTTTTTTGTTTTTAAACAACTGGAAAATAAACATAGCCACAAAAGCTAAAGCAGATCTTATAAAAACAATAAGATATTCGTTAACAGTAGCAACGGTATCTTTAACAAGTAAAAATGTTGATCCCCAAACAATTGTAACCAATATTAGCAAGAATGTCTTCATGTCTGTTCTTTAATCATTATTCCACTGGCTAACCGGCCGGTCTTATTTTTATCTCTACGTGCCGAGTAAAATAATTCTGAGTTGGAAAAGGTACACATTCCCGATATTTCTATATTATTTTCCGGTATCCCTGATTCAATTAAAATTTGCTTGTTGGCTTTCCATAGATTTAAAAATCCTTTTTCAGAGTCTGTGATTGGAGTAATTAAATGATTTCTTCTAAACAATTTATTAAACTGTTCAATAAGGTCAGGTCCCACTTCATAAACTTCGGGTCCAATGGATGGGCCTATTCCTGCAATAATATTTTCAGGTTTTGTACCAAATTCTTTTTGCATAATCCTGATGGTTTTCATGGATATTCTCTGAACAGTTCCTTTCCATCCCGAATGTATTGCAGCTATTGCTTTTTGAACCGGATCATATAAAAGTATTGGTGTGCAGTCAGCAGTTCTAATGCAGATACAAATTCCCGGAACATTAGTTACTAAGGCATCTGTATCCGAAAATATTTCATTTACCGATTTTGCAATTCCAATATTGGAGCTATGCGTTTGTTTTGGAAAAACCATTTGTGATTTTTTAATATCAATAGCCAATGCGAGCGATTCTAAATTCTGACTAACATTTTTAGGACTGTCATTTACAGTATGTCCTAAATTTAAACTGAATAAATGACCTGAACTTACTCCACCAACACGTGTTGATGAAAAATGAATGACCTTGTCATTTTTAGCAAGATTTGCAAACCGAAGAAGTTTTATATTATTTTTGATTTGTGTAATCATATTCCAACTAACGTCAAATTTTAAACGTTGATATTCAGCATTTTGACAAATCCAACATCTTCAGGTTTAAGGTCAAATTTAGCAATGTTTTTTTTAATCCTTGAAACTAATTTCATTT
>JAUWQL010000117.1 GCA_030611105.1 Bacteroidales bacterium | reverse complement strand
TTGAATCTTGAAACTGTCACTAAATTTTCTGCGACGTCTTTCTGACGTACTCATTTTTAATTGTTCTCTTCTTACCATTTTTCCACTTTTTAAGTTTAAATTTGTTCTTAAAAGTGGTCAACTTATTTTAGGCATTGACAGCTTGGATCATTTGGATTTTTTATTAGCGTCTTTCCGTCTTAGCGGTGAAAAGGAGAAGAGGATAAAAAGTTAAAGTTTAATGTTCAAGGTTTAAAAGTTTAAATTATGAATGAATTAAGTCATGTTGATGATGCCGGAAAAGCTAATATGGTTGATGTTGGAGCAAAAGCAGATCAAAAACGTGTTGCCAAAGCTACTGGACATATTACTTTAAAATCTGAGGCCATTCAATTAATTCAGGATAACTCCATGAAAAAAGGTGATGTGCTTACCATCGCTGAAATTGCAGGTATTCAGGGTGGCAAAAGAACAAGTGAGTTAATTCCCTTGTGTCATCCTTTACAAATAACAAAACTAGATGTAAAAGCAATAATTGACAAAACGGGAGTTCGTGTTAATTCAGAAGCACGATGTGTTGGTAAAACCGGAATCGAAATGGAAGCATTAACTGCTGTTTCGGTGGCATTACTTACTGTTTACGATATGTGCAAAGCTGTTGATAAGGAAATGAATATTGATGAAGTAAAGCTTATTGAAAAGACAAAGACTGATTTATAGTGTCATTAAATCAGACTCAAAATAGCTTTCCCTTTTCTTATTCCATCAACCTTACAATTAAAATATTCAGGATAAGGGCTTTCCAAATTTGATATATTTTGCGACCTTACTTTGGTTTCCACTCCATAAACATCTTGTACGATAATTACATTTTCTTCTTCACCTAAAGGATTAATGTCTTTTATTATTCGTAGATATTTAAATGAATATGTTTTTCCCGGTTCGTAATATGGATGAACAGGTTCAATTTTTAAATGCGCATCAGTATTATATTTTGTTACGATACATTCCACTTTTTGTCCAATTTTATAAGCATAGTGTTTGTACATATCTTTTTTTAACGAATACGAATTATTATACTGATCTTTTAAAATGTAATAATCAGTTTTATTTTCTATTTTTTTTATTTGTGTAAGTGTGAACCAATATTTTTCTCCAATATTTAAAAGATTTTTTTTTGATTCATATTCAGGATAAGATAAAAACAATTGACCTTTTTTAATTCTTAATACTTTACATTTAATTTTCTTAAGATTATGATTTAAAATCAGATCATCAGGTAAGGAACAGGTAATTTCAATTCCAAATTGATCTTTTACAATTGCAGCTTTTTCTTTTTCACCAACAGAATTTATTTGATCAATAATTTTTAATAAATCAAACTCATAAGTTTTACTTTCTTTGTAAACCGGATTTTCCGGTTCGAGATAAATTTTGCCGCTACAATTAACTTTGTCAATCTTACACTTTATTTCCTGATCGGTTTTAAGATTATAATGTTTGTAATTTGCGGCTTGTAGAAGATGCTTTCCTCCAAACATGTTTTCAAGAATATAAAAGGATTCATCGGTACCTGGAATTTCTGTGTATCCGGTAACTTTAAACTGGTGTACTTCACCTTCAGTAAACTTATATTGATTTTTATTACTTGCCATAATCCATTGCAAAAATACTTTTTTTCCGAATCTAAACATATATTAAATATCTAATGTTTAAAGTATAGATTTTATTATTTTTGTTACCATAGAAAACTAAAATAAAATGGATAAAATAAAAGTACTTTCAGTAAATATTTCAGAAAAGAAGGGTGTGATTAAAGAGCCTGTTAATGAGATTGTTATCACTGAAGAGGGAGTTAGTAATGATGCTCATGCAGGTAACTGGCATCGACAGGTAAGTTTATTGGCAAAAGAAAGTATTGATAAGTTTGAAGAAGTGCTTGGCAGAAAATTGGAATTTGGAGAATTTGCAGAAAATATAACAACCGAAGGTATTACTCTTTATACTATGAAACCCGGCGATATACTTAATATTGCTGATGTTAAGCTGGAAATTACTCAAATTGGTAAAAAATGTCATGGTGATGGATGTGCAATTTTTAGTCAGGTTGGGAAATGTGTTATGCCTAAGGAAGGAATTTTTGCTAAAGTTTTAAAAACCGGTAAAATAAAACCGGGTGATGAAATTATTTACACATCAAAATTGGCGGCAATATAAAAGAAGACATCCGGTATGACACGAAATGAAGCAGAAATAAAACTTAAAAAAATATTTGGATTTGATAAATTTTATGATGAACAATGGGAAGCAATTGATATGCTCCTTCGTGGGGGAAGAATGTTGTTAATTGAAAAAACAGGCTATGGAAAATCTCTTTGTTTTCAATTTCCTGCAACCCAATTTGACGGAATAGCTGTAATATTTTCTCCATTAATTGCATTGATGCGAGACCAGGTTAATAGTTTGAACGAAAAAGGAATTCCTGCAAAACATATAAATTCCGAACAAACACATGAAGAAAACTCACAAGTAATTCAAGATGCAATAAATGGCAAATTAAAAATTCTATACATAGCTCCGGAAAGACAAGAAAATCAAGAATGGATTGAGGCAACAAGAAAAATGAATTTGTCTATGATTGTAATTGATGAGGCTCATACAATTTCGGTTTGGGGACATGATTTTCGTCCGGCATTCCGAAGAATAATAAATTTGGTTCAATTACTTCCTGAAAAACTTCCTGTTTTAGCTACCACAGCAACAGCAACAAAAAGAGTGCAAGCGGATATAGAACAACAAATTTCTGGAAATTTAACCACAATTCGAGGTAATTTGCTTCGTGAAAATTTTAATTTATTTGTTATTGAAACAAAATCTGAAGATGAAAAACTCCTTTGGCTTGCTGAAAATATAAATAAACTTCCAGGGACAGGTTTGCTTTATACAGGCACAAGAGTAAACACAGAAATATATGCAAGATGGTTTGATTTTGTAGGCATAAATTCAACCGATTATAATGCCGGACTTGATGGAGATACGAGAAAAGAGATTGAAAAAGGTTTAATGAATAACAAATGGAAATGTGTTGTATCTACAAATGCTCTTGGGATGGGCATTGATAAACCAGATATTCGATTTATTATTCATACACAAATACCGGCATCTCCAATTCACTATTATCAGGAAATTGGGAGAGCAGGAAGAGACGGTCAAAAAACATACATTATTTTATTTTACAATTCCAAACAAGATGAAAATGGAATAGCAGAAGATTATAAATTACCAAAGGCTTTTATTGATGGAGGCAGACCCGGTATCAAAAAATATCAAAAGGTAATCAATGCAGTTAAGCAAGAGCAACTTGGTGAAAAGCAATTGATGAAAAAAACTAATATGAAGCAAACTCAAATCAGGGTTATAAAAGCAGATTTAATAGAACAGGGGATTATTAAAGAAGTGTCTAAAAAGTACGAATATCAGTTTAATGCTCCTGAATTAAATGCTGCTAAATTTGATGAATTAAGAAATGCTAAACTTAAAGATTTAGATTCGATGGTGGATTATGTATTCACTACTGAACCTCGAATGAAATTTTTATGTGAGTATCTTGGTGATACATTACCAAGTAAGTTTGAAAACTGTGATAATTCCAGATACAAAAAAAGAACTGTGAATCCTGAAAAGGAAACAATTGGCAAATTAATTGAATTTAGGGGAACCTATTTTCCTGTTCTTAATGTTGAAAGTACCAATTCGAATATTGAAAACGGAATTGCATCTTCGTATTATGGTGTTTCAAATGTTGGTACTGCTTTACATCGTTGTAAATATGAGAATGGGGGTGATTTCCCTGATTTCTTGTTGAAATTAACATTAAAAGCTTTTAGAAAAACTTTTGGAAATAAACAGTTAGATTTAATAGTTTATGTGCCACCAACAAGTTCTGGTGAATTGGTGAAAAAATTTGCAGAAAAAATCTCTTATGCACTTAAAATTCCTATTAGCCATAAGCTTGTAAAACAGCGTGAAACACAACCCCAAAAAGTATTTCAAAATGCATACTTAAAAAGAGATAATGTTTCTGGAGCATTTAATTATACAGAACCTGATGAAATAAATAACAAAAGTATCTTGCTTGTTGATGATATATTTGATAGTGGTGCAACTATTAAAGAAATTGGTAAATTATTGACTAATTTTGGAGCTAAAATAATTGTTCCATTAGTTATTGCAAGAACTGTTGGAGGAGATATAAATTTTGAATAGTATGAAACAGCAATACGCTTATTGGATTGCATTAGCTCATATTCCAAGTATGAAAACGGCAAGAAAAAATGAGTTGATAGTACGATTTTTTGAAGAAAAACAAAGTATTATTGATTTTTTTCATTGTAAAAAATCAGATTGGCAAAATTTATTTTCTTTAAATGAAAAGGAAATTGAATTATTAAATGGTGCAAAAAATGAACTTGCAAATTATTCATTTCTTGTTGAGGACTTATTAGAACAGGGATATGATATTATTCCTATTACATCTTCAGACTATTCGCCAGTGATGAAAAACAACTTAAAACGTGCATATTCTCCGCCTTTAATTTACACTAAAGGGAATAAGCAGATTATGAAAGAAAACTCAATTGCAATCGTTGGTTCTCGAAAAGCAGAGAATATTTCTTTAGAATTTACGGATAATATTGCTAAAACAGCAAGTAAAGATTATAAGGTTGTTGTAAGTGGATTTGCCAAAGGTGTGGATAAGCAAGCTTTGGATTCTGCTATTAAATACAAAGGGCAGAGTATTATTGTATTACCACAAGGTATAACCACATTTCAATCAGGGTTTAAAAAGTATTACAAACAAATTATTGATGGTGATGTACTCATACTGAGTACGTTTTTCCCCAAGGCTCCTTGGAGTGTGCAACTTGCAATGGCAAGAAATCCAATCATATATGGCTTAGCTAAAGAAATTTATGTGGCAGAATCAAGCGAAAAAGGTGGTACATGGTCTGGTGTTGTTGATGGATTGCGAAAAGGACGGAATATTTTTGTTCGAATACCGTTGAGTTCAGAAAAGAATGCCAACACTATCTTAATTCAAAAAGGAGCAATCCCTGTAGATATACAAGGACATAAGATAGAAAATTATTCATTAAAAGAAATAAAAGCTTCGGTTGTGAATGAACAATCATCTACATTTGAAGATGTTGATTCAAAAATTATTAAGTTATTATCAATAGGGATATTTTCTTCAAAAGAAATAATTGAAAGATTAAAAATTGATTGGACGACAAGAAAATTAACAAATCACCTAAAGGAAAATAAAAATATTGAAGTTTTAAATAAAAAATCACCAGTGAAATTTACGATTAAAAGAAAAGAGAATATACAACAATCATTATTCTGATAATGAGAAGTGGCTGACTTCACATAAAAACCTTTCTACCTTGGGATATCAAATAATAGATGAATTGAAAAAAGTAAAGCAAGAATGAATAAGGTTTAGTTCCTAAAATAAATAACGAATATGAGCGAAAGAAAAGTTTTATCAGTAAGTCAGTCGTCCGAACGTGGTATTAAAAAATCCGTAAAGGAATTAAAATTGAATGATAAGGGAATTATTGGTGATGTTCATGCAGGAAGCTGGAACAGGCAGATTAGTATTATCGACATTTCTCATATCAATCGATTTAAAGAATTAACTGAGGCCAGAGATACCGAATTTGGAGAATTTGCCGAAAATATAACATCTGAAGGTTTACACGATATTGATTTTAAAACTTTCGATCTGTTAAAAATAGGAGATGCAATACTGGAAGTAACACAAGTTGGAAAGCCTTTTCATGATCAGTTCCGTGAACTAGGAAATTATGTGATGCCACGTGTTGGAATATTTTGTCGTGTAAAAAAAGTTGGTGTTATTAAATCTGGTGATAAAATAGAATACATTCCTAAAGTTTATAAAGCGCTTATCGTAACTTTAAGTGATAGAGCCAGTGCAGGTGAATATGAAGACAAAAGCGGTCCAAAAGTCATAGAGCTTTTAGATTCTTATTTAAGAAAACTTAGAGTAAAATATCAAATCGATAAAGAAATTATTCCTGATAGTAGTCAGAGGCTTACAAATATTCTTTCCAAAGCAAAAGAAGATAAATATGATATTATTATAACCACCGGAGGAACCGGGATTGGGAAACGCGATATAACTGTAGAAACTGTTCAGCTATTGCTGGATAAAGAGATTCCCGGAATTATGGAAATGATTCGTATCAAATACGGAGCAGAAAAACCTAATGCACTTTTGAGTAGGGCCGTAGCAGGAGTAATGGGAGAAAGTTTGGTTTATACATTACCGGGAAGTGTAAAAGCAGTTCAGGAATATATGACTGAAATTATAAAAACATTGCAACATTTATTATATATGTTGCATGGAATTGATGCACATTAATTATATTTGAGCAATCTAATTTATTACCTAAACCCAGACCTAATTATTATTGAACTATGGACAGAAATGAGGCTGAAAGCTTACTAAAAAAGTATGTAAAAAGCGAAAAGATGCTCTATCATTGCTATGCTTCAGAAGCCGTAATGCGGGCATTAGCTAAAAGGCTGGGCCGTGATGTAGAGAAGTGGGGTCTTGCCGGTTTGCTTCATGATATTGACACAGAAATTACTAATGCCGATCCTAAAAAACATGCCCTGGTTGCCGAAGAGTTATTGCGTGACGAAGGAATTGAGGAAGATATTTTGGATGCCATTAAAATGCACAGTGAAGAAGCTACAGGACTGGAAAGAACAACTGAATTTCAACATGCATTGTCAGCAGGTGAAACCATTACAGGATTAATTTACGCAGTCGCTTTAGTTTATCCCAATAAAAAGATAAAGGATGTAAAACCAAAATCTGTCACTAAACGGATGAAACAAAGCGCTTTTGCTGCTGCAGTTAGCCGTGAAAATATTATGGAGTGTGAAAAGATTGGACTTCCTTTAACTGATTTTGTGGAGATTGCTCTTGGTGCAATGAAAGAAATTGCAGAAAAGATTGGTTTGTAAATAAATCTTTGTGCTTTAACGTTCCGATTATAAGTTATTTATTCCGGCTTGTGTATCAAAAATTAAAATAATCACCTGTAATAAAAAGATATTGAGATTCTTATAAATTGAGAGTTTGTTTTTTTATTTGAATTCTTTCTAAATTATCAAAGAATTTTATAAGTAAGTTATTGAATATTAGTAAAATTAGCAATGCGCTAATAAGCATAATAAATACCTAATATTAGCTTTAATATTTTACATATATTTGATGCCGAAGTTTGTATCGTAAAAATTAAACCAACTTACATATTTTGTTTTGATATAAAGCAAAATGTATTTTAACAATTGTTTAACCAAAACAAGCGTTATGGAACCAATTAAGGAACAATTGCACGTAACGGCAGCTATTCTTGCCGGTGGAGCTAATAAACGATTTAACGGAAAAACTAAAGCTAATATTCAAATTAGTGGAGTACGAATTATTGCACGTACTGTAAAAATCTTACATGAGATTTTTGACGATATTATTATTGTGACTAATACACCTGATGAGTTTAAAGGATATCAACACTTTACCCTGGTGCCTGATGAAATTAAAAATGTTGGTCCGTTAGGTGGAATCCAGGCTGCGTTAAAAGCTGCTAAAAACGAAGTAGTGTTTGTTTTCGCAAGTGATATGCCTTGTATTTCAAGTAAATTGGTAAGAGAACATATTGATTTTTATAATCGCAGAAGATGCGATGCTGCAATTCCCAGAATTAAAGATTTTAAGGAGCCTCTTCATGCTATTTATCATAAGAGAATAGAAGAGAAATTAACAAACTTTTTAAGTGGCTCAAATAAATATTCAATTGAGAATTTTATTAAGGATTTAAATGTCAGATATCATAATTTAGATGATACTGATGAAAATCGCAAAGCGTTTATTAATATCAATACTCCACAGGACTTATCCTGTCTGGAACTTCATGTCGAAACGCATCATTTTTAAAATAGAAGTATTAAAATGAGGCCACTATCAATTGATAGTGGCTTTTTTATTTTTCCCCGGCTTGTATTCTTTTATAGTGATTTTTGGAACCGGATCATATCCATAAGTACCCCACGGATGGCATTTTGATAATCGTTTTAGACCCAACCATCCACCTTTAAAAGGTCCGTGAGTTTTAACTGCTTCAACAAAATATTCCGAACAAGTTGGTGTATGTCTGCAAGAGGCAGGTGTAAACGGCGAAATACCCCATTTGTAGAAATATATAGGAGCTAAAAATATATAGCCGATTATTTTCTTTAAAAATTTAAGCATTTATACTAAACCACTTTAAGATTTTGTAAAATATTTTTCTGTAAAATGCCGAGCGACTGAATGTACGTAAATTTATTTTCGTTTACATGAAGCGGATCGGTAAAAAATTGTTTGTCTGCAAAGTTATTGTATTTATTAAACAAAAAAAGCTTCCCAATCCCAATAGCTATCGGGAGGAAGCTTTTTCAATTATTCATTAAAAATTAAAGATTTGTTGTTTTGTATGTTTTTTCTCTTTCTGATGCTTCTTTATCCCAATCAGGAACAACTTCTTTCAAAAATCTTTCTTTATCTGCATTCATTTTTTTCATATCTAAGCCTATAAATTTTTGGGCTTTAGCTTTAGTTGTGATATCAGGATATGGAACTTCCTGATTAAAATTAAGCGATGCAAGAACTCGGGCAAGTTTTAACCTGGCTTCTTGTGCAATATTAATTCCTGTAGATATTATTCTGGCTGATTCTATAGGGCTATGGAATGAACCTCCATGACTAGCCGCTACAAAATCCCAACGCCATTGAGCATGCCTAATATCCTGTAAAGCTGAGGTCATTTGATTCTCCTGAGCACCTAATTCCCATGCTTTGCCTGCTTCAATATGTGCACGAACCAGAAGCTCCTCAAGTTTATCCCGGTTTTGTTTTATTTTATCCTGACGCTCATAAACATTTGCTAAAAGTTCAGCAGTCTCTTCTCTATGACAAATTTGGCAGGTATTTGCAATATTATTTAGGGGGCTTTGAATTTTATGATCTGTAAATTTTTGTCCTCCTTCATTTATATATGGCATATGGCAATCGGCACAGGCTAAGCCACGTTGAGCATGGATTCCTGTTTGAAATAACTCGAAATCAGGATGTTGCGCTTTTAGCATTGGAGCTTTACTAATTGTGTGTGTCCAATCTTTAAAGTTATACTCATCATAATAAGCTTCCATTGCTTCAACAGACATTCCTTTATCCCAAGGTAATGTCAGGTATTTTCCATCACCTTTAAAGTAATATTCCACATGGCATTGTGCACAAGCCAGTTTTCTCATATCCTGATGACTAACAGTATTAATATCCATTCCCATTCTTTCGTAAGCTTCAACCAATGCAGGTCGCGAAATGCGAAGATTCATATTTTGTGCATCGTGACAATCGGCACAACCAATATTATTTACGATTTCAGCACCAAGAGTTTCCCACGATCCTTTATAAAATTCCGCAACGCCAATTTGTTGCATCATTCTAGGAACATCAGGACTTTTACATGTCCAACACGTATTTGGCATTGGGCTTTTTTTACCATCAACAGGACCTCCTGTTCTGAGAATTTTCCTCATGTCATCAATGGCATTCTCATGTCCTTTACCCTGATTATATTCTTTCGAGAATCCGTAACCAGCCCAAAGAACAACTAATCTTGGGTCTTCTTCAAGCATATCGCGATGAGTACTTCCAAGATATTTACTTTTGAACGATTGATCTTCTGTTTGAAGAAAACGGTTGTATTGGCGAGGAAAATTTTCACCCCAAACATCATTTCTGGGTTCCCATTGCGAATGTTCTATTTTAGGAGTGTAAGCAAATACAGTTTCAGCTCTTCGTTCAATAATAGATGAAGCTAATAAGCCTAAAACGAAAACAATTATAATAGTTCCTAAAAAAAGAACCCAACCTTTCCATGGTTTCTCTTTGATTTGGTCACTTATTGGTTTCATAGTAATATTTTTTATTAATTATTTTATAGTTATTCGCTTATAATTTCTTTTATCCATTTAGGTACAGGACTTTCTGGTAAGGGTACTATTGCATTAGGTACAATTGATAAACTATTAACTGTACCATGTGGTGTTTCTCTATGGCATTCCCAACACAGTCTGGTTTCTCTTTCGGAATGAAATGCTTTGTTGTTTACTTGTTGTTCTGCTGTTATTATTAATTCTTCATGACATCGTAAACAATTTTGTTGAACAACTTCGATTCCTGCATCCTTAATCTGGATAACCTGGGGCTCCAATCTAAATGTAAACATTGTTGCATGCCTTAAGCCATCTTTAGCCTTGAAATAGTAAGTTGAAACAACATTGTTGTGTGGAACATGGCATTCATTACAGCTAGCTAGTTCTCTGTGTGATCCGTGGTTCCATGTTGCATATTGTGGAACCATGACATGACAATTGATACAAGTTTGAGGATTATCTGATAAATATGAACCAGCTTTTGAAAGATATATGGAATAAAAAAATAATCCCAGAAAAATGGCAAGTATCACTGTAACCGGTAATTTCCAACGATGAGGAGGGATAATCTTAATTAGAAACTTTGTCATTATTTATATTTTATATATCCCAATTTCAATATAAATAAAATTGAATCAAAGAAAATAAGTAATTAAATCCTTAAAATCTCTTTATTTAAAATTAATCTAATTTTCTTACTTTTTGAAAAGATGTTGCGGCATCTATCATTTTAGCATAACTAACTTTCTGTCCCGTTTTTATTGATTCGTACTCAAATCCGTTTTCTACTTCCAGCAAGATGCTTTCGCCCATTTCATACCTTAAACAGTCTACCTTATCTCCTGAGAATAGTGGAGCACCATTTAGATCTTGCAATTGTTTTTTCTTGCCCGCCTGCCGGACGGATAGGTTTTTCTTTTTAAATAAGTTAAAAGCCATGTTATATCAGTTTAAAATATTTTGATTTATAAGTTATGTAAATCAGTTTGTAATTGCAATAAAATTGTTGTCAAACTTCGTTTTCAGTAAATTTTGCAGATAATCATTTAAAATATTTTGTTTTTTTTGAAAAAACTATAGTGTAAAATTGTTCCAGTTAATCATACTTAAGAGTTGGATTCTTATTTACTAAAGCAAGTTAAGTTATGAAAAAGAAATATTTTGTTCTCCTACTGGTGGCAATAATATTATTTGGTTGTACTAAAGAAACTCCTGACCTTAAAACAGATGATTGTTTACCTGAATTATTTTTGCCATGGATTGTGAATACTTCGGCATTTGAGATGAACGCTTCATTCTCACAATCAGGTAAAGAGTTTTATTACTCAGTTGCTGATCCATATCAAAATTACAATGCAATTGTTTCAGTAAAGCAAGGAAAAAGGATTTGGAGGAATCCCGAAGTTGTATCATTTTCCGGAGTATATAGCGATTTTGATCCATTTTTAACTTACAATGAAAACCGGTTGTATTTTTGTTCCAGGCGCCCATTACAAGAAGGCTTAGATAAAACGAATGATGCCAACATCTGGTTCGTACAAAAAGATAATGACAGATGGGGCAAACCCCAGGCTTTAAATACCAATATAAACTCTGAGTTTGATGAATATTATATTTCAGTTTCCAGGAATGGAAGTATTTATTTCTCGTCAACACGTCCGGGAGGTGTTGGCTCCTGGGATATTTATTTTTCTCAGGATCAGGATTCTACTGTAAAAAATATTGGAAAGCCAGTTAATTCTGCTTATCGTGAATGGGATCCGTTTATTGCCGAAGATGAAAGTTTTATCATTTTTACGTCAGATAGACAGGGAGGTTTTGGTGGAGGCGATCTTTACATTAGTTATAAAAATGATAATGGAGAGTGGGCAGTCCTCAAAATTTAGGAAATAAAGTTAACACAACAGATTGTGAATATTGTCCGTCTATTTCATGTGATATGGAATATTTATATTTTTCGCGATTTGGAGGAAGTTCGATCGATTATACAGGTTCGAAAAAGAGTTTGATGCAACTAAATAATAAATTTAAATCTATCGAAAATGGTTTAGGTAATATTTATCGTATCAAACTTAAAAACCTTGAGGTTTTTGAAGGAAAATAAAAAAAGCTGCAATGGAATTTATTACAGCTTGTGATTATTAACCTGAGCTCGATATAAGAATTTTTTACAGCTTCATGGGGTTTTTCATAGACAAGTCATATTTTTGAAAGACTATCGGGATAATCTAAAAAAATATGAGGAAGTATATGGGAAA
>JAUWQL010000026.1 GCA_030611105.1 Bacteroidales bacterium | reverse complement strand
TTGAAAAATATTTACAAGATGTTGGAAAAGAGCAGATGGTAACTGCTGAAGAAGAAGTAGAATTAGCACAAACAATTCATAAAGGTGATAGGGCTGCCTTGGAAAAATTAACGAAAGCAAACTTGCGTTTTGTTATCTCTGTGGCTAAGCAATATCAATTTCAAGGCTTGAGTCTTCCTGATTTAATTAACGAAGGTAACTTAGGATTAATTAAAGCTGCTGAAAGATTTGACGAAACTAAAGGTTTCAAATTTATATCATACGCAGTATGGTGGATTCGCCAATCTATTCTACAAGCTATAGCAGAACAATCAAGAGTTGTTCGCTTACCTTTGAATAAAGTTGGGTCATTAAATAAAATTCATAAAGCACACTCAATCTTAGAGCAAAAATACGATCGCACTCCTACAGCTGAGGAGTTAGCCGAATACATTGATTTACCAACAGATAAAGTTCAAGATACTATGCAACTTTCAGGTAAACCTCTCTCTGTTGATGCCCCTTTTGCTGATGGTGAGGAAGGAAGTTTATTGGATGTTATGGAAAATCATGATTCTCCAAATGCTGATAACGGCTTATTAGAAGAATCACTTACAAAAGAGGTTGAAAGAACTTTAAGTATTTTGCCTGAAAAAGAAAGAATGGTTTTAAGGTACTACTATGGTATTGGTGGTAAAGACTTATCTTTAGAGGAAATTGGTTACGAGTTAGGTTTAACACGAGAACGTGTTCGACAGATTAAAGAGAAGGCAATTCGCCGATTAAGACATTCTTCTAAAAATAAGCTTCTTAAGAAGTATTTGGGTTAATAATTCATAATTAGCTTATTAAAGCTGCTCTCCCGATAGCTATCGGGATGGAGCAGCTTTTTTTGGTTAAAATGTCTCGTCCTGAAAGACTTATTTTTCCTGCAATATTTCTTTGATTTTATTTTCGATTGAAAGTAATAAATGAATATCAGTTTCGCCTAGGATCATTAATCGTTCCATTATACGATTATAAATATTTGAATCTTTAATAAAACCAATTTCAGAAAGAATATTTTCAGTTTTAGTTTTTAAGATGTTTAATTCAGCCTGATCAGTTTTACTGTAAGGTTTTATTTCATCATATTCCAGCATCGATAATGTATATGCATAAATCATTACCGATTGAGCAAGATTTAATGACGGGTAAGTAGTTTTCATTGGAATGCTGGTAACAATATCACATAGCTTTAATTCTTCGTTAGTCAATCCACTTTCCTCGCGTCCAAAAACTATAGCCAGGTTTTTAATACTCGATGCCTTTGCTTTAATCAATTCATTTATTTTATGCGAAGGATAATAATCTTCGTTTACTCTTCGCTTTTTAGCCGATGTTCCAATAATCCAGTCAATATCTTGTGTGGCCTCTTTTAAGGAATTAAATACTTGTGCATTTTTCAATATTTCATTAGAAGCATGTGCCAGCCAACTTGCTTTTTCGTCTAAATGAGCTTTGGTATTTACTAATCTTAACGATGAAAAGCCCATTGTTTTAATAGCACGTGCTGCAGCTCCGACATTTTCGGGTACAGCAGGCTCAACAAGTATAAAATGAATTTGCATTTTTAATTTTATATTTAATTATCACACTTCGACAGCGTTAGTTTTGTATTTGGTAAAATTATTAAAAGGATAAAGTGTCCTTACGGCATTTTTATTTTATGGATTATAAAGATATATTATTTTCAAAACAAGATATGACCAAATCAGATGATATTCCTTTATCTTTACAAATAAATGCTACAAAAGGTATAATAATAAGAGATATGAAAGCTTCCATATTAGAAAGATTTTTAAAATACGTTCAAATTGATACGCAATCGGATGAGGATTCTGAAACTTATCCAAGCACACAGAAACAATTCAATTTAGCCCGATTACTTGAAAAAGAATTAAATGAATTGAGGCTTGAAAATGTTGAAGTAGATCAGTACGGATATGTAACTGCTACTTTACGGTCAAATATCGATAAAGAAGTTCCTGTTATCGGATTTTTAGCTCACATGGATACTGCTCCTGATATGAGCGGAGAAAATGTTAAACCACAGATTTTTGAAAATTACAATGGTAAAAATATAATCATTAATAAAGATTTGGATGTTTGCTTATCGGTAAAGGAATTTCCTGAATTAAAGAATTACAAAGGACAAACGATTATTACAGCAAGTGGAGAAACACTGTTGGGAGCCGACGATAAAGCCGGTATTGCTGAAATTATGACAGCTATGGAACATCTGGTTAAAAACCTGCATATTGAGCATGGAACCATAAAAGTTGCTTTTACGCCTGATGAGGAAATCGGTAAAGGAGTTGATAATTTCGATGTGAAGAAATTCGGAGCTGATTATGCTTATACTGTAGATGGTGGACCAATAGGTGAGCTGGAATATGAGAACTTTAATGCAGCTTCGGCTACCGTTAAAATTCAGGGTAGGAATATTCATCCGGGATATGCAAAAGGTAAAATGATTAATTCTATATTGGTAGCTACTGAATTAAATGAAATGCTTCCTGTTGGGCAAAGGCCGGAATTAACAACTGGTTACGAAGGTTTTTCCCATATCGTAAAATTCAACGGAACCGTTGAAAATTCAGAAATAAAGTATATTATTCGTGATCATGATAGAGTGAAGTTTGAAAACAAAAAAACTTTGATACAGGATATTGTTGCCTTAATTAATAAAAAATATAATCAGGAAGTTGCAAAATTGGAATTGAAAGATCAGTACTATAATATGAAAGAGAAAGTTGAGCCTGTTATTTATATTGTTGAACAAGCCAAACAGGCAATGATTGAGGTTGGTGTGCAAGCTGATGTAAAACCAATTCGTGGAGGAACCGATGGCGCAAGACTTTCTTATATGGGCTTGCCTTGTCCCAATATTTTTACGGGTGGGCATAATTACCATGGCAAGTATGAATTTATTCCATTGGAATCGATGGAAAAGGCTGTTCAGGTAATTTTGAAGATTATAGAGAAATCAGTAAAATAAAAAAGGTTGTCGCAGGTAATTTTTTAAATCAATTTTTAACTATTTTTGATGAAAGATGCAATTTATAATACAGTTATCTGTTTGTGCAAAATTATTCACACCCTCTTGTATAAATTAAGAGGTAGAATTTTTAATTAAAATCTATGGAAAGTAATTCGATAAAAGAAATAATGAAAATAAAGAAATTTTATACAGGAATTAAAATATTAAAAGAAATCTACCCTCCATATTTAGTATTGTTAGCTTTTACCCCTATCATCATAGGATTCATCATTGATTACGAATTATCAAATAGCCGCTATATTATCATTAACTTAATATGGATTCCGCTATTTACTTTTCCTTATATTTTGTTGCATAAAAGATTCATTTACCAATTTGCTACCTTATTATATTTCTTTATGGGTATGATTGAAATAAGTCATTGGATCATAATAAAAGGTCCGTTAACTATAACAAGTATTTTAGTAATATCTAATACAAATCCTCAGGAGGCTTTGGAATTTTTTAATTTAAAAGCTTCTGTAGAATTAATAATCCTGATACCTTACACTTTTTTATTTTTTTTATCTTTCAGGCATTCTGTCAAATGTTATCAATCGAAAATTAAACCATACCTTATTGGAGTGATTTTGCTGGCATCTGTTATCTTTATTTCTGAGAATGCTATAAATGGAAGACTTATTAGAAAAGGAGTTCCTCAACTAGTAAAAGTTACTTTCTCTTTTATTGATAATATTAACCTATACAAGGAAGCAATGAAAGAAATTGCTCCACGAAAAGTTAATGCAAATTCTACTTTTAGTTATAGTCAACAAACCTTTGTATTAATTATTGGAGAATCCTGCAGTCGGCGACATATGTCATTATATGGAGCTTCGAGAAAAACCAATCCAAAGTTAGAAAACAGAAATGATTTATTTGTCTATAATAATGTTGTTTCTCCATATTCAAACACCCTTAATGCCGTTTTGTCATTTCTTTCTGAATCGAATTTAGAGCAAAAAATAAATTTCGAAAATAATATCGACATAATAGATGTTTTTCATTCTGCTGGATTTAAAACTTACTGGATTTCAAATCAATCTCCTATCGGAATATGGGATAATCTGGTGACTGTATTTGCAAAAAAGTCTGATTATTTTAAATTTGTCAATATCACAAGCAATTCATCATTTGAAGCAACTTTAACCACTTCTTACGATTCAAAATTATTTAATCCTTTTTTTTCAGTATTAAATGAAAATGTTAATAAAAAGTTCATCATTTTGCATTTAATGGGAAGTCATTCATCCTATTCAAAAAGATATCCTGCCGATTTCGATGTTTTCAGTGGAGCCAATAGAAAAGAAAAAACTATAGCCGAATATGATAATTCTATGCTTTACAATGATTTTATTGTTGATAGTTTGTTAAATATCATAAATTCAAATATTTCTCCTGAAAAAAACCATATTGCTTCTGTCATATATTTATCTGACCATGGAGAGAATGTTTATGATGAATTGGATAGAGTTGGGCACGATTACTCTAACGAATTGCCAAAGGTTAATGTCGAGATTCCTTTTTTGGTATGGCTTTCACCAACATATTTAAAATTAAACCCTGATAAAGCAAAAATCGTTAATTCTAACTATAATAAACCTTTTGTTGCCGATGATTTGTTTCATTCAATAATGGATTTGAGCGGTATACAAAGTCTATATTTGAACGAGGAAAGAAGTATTTTTAGTGAAAAATTTAATGAAAAACGTCCAAGGATTTTAGAAGATGGAAAAGATTTCGACAAAAGATAAGCTAAATTTTAAAATATAATAATAGCTGCATTCATTAAAAAGCTCATTAGTCTAGGGATTATAAAAAAGCCACTAAAAATTATATAATAACAAGTATTTTGTTTAATTTATTATTCGAGTATTACTGTTAAGTTGCTATAATTTAATAACTTTTTAAGTTATTTATTAGCCTTTGTTTAAATTTTTATTAATTTCGTCTCACGTTCTAGTTCCATTATAATAACCTACATGGCTTTATAATGGAATTAGTTTTTCTAAAGATAAATTGGACTAATAATATGAGAAGAATTATTTATTGATAATTCTATGTGTAGTTCCCAAAATGGTAATGATTGTGATGAAAAAAAACAAATTTATTTTTATTGGTTTAAGCATTATATCTGGCCTACTTTTGTTTTTTTCATGGCCACCTCTCCCTTTTACATATTTTATTTTCTTTGCATTAATACCTCTTTTATATATCAACCATAAGATTATAACCGAAAGATTATCAGCATTAAACTATATTTATATTTACATTGCCTTTTTGATATGGAACATAGGTTCGACACATTGGATATGTAAGATGAATTTTTTAGGGAGTTTAATAATCTTTCTTATTAACTCCTTTTTATTGACTTTACCTTTTATTGTTGCGTTTTATGGCAGCAAATTATTGAAATTCAAATTTTATTCAAATTTGGTATTTATAATATTATTTTGGTTGTCTATTGAGTATTTACAAGAAAAATGGCAATTAGCATGGCCTTTCTACACATTGGGCAATTGCTTCTCAATGCATCCGTTTATAATTCAATGGTATGAATATACCGGAGTTTTAGGTGGAACACTATGGATTCTTTTAGTAAACTACTCGTTTTATGAAGCATTAATAATTATAAAGCAAAAAAATAAATATAGATTGATAAATTTATTTATTTCTGCTTTTATAGTATTCATACCAATCCTATTATCTTCAATTATATATAAAAATTATAAGGAACAAGGTAAATCTGTAGAAATTCTCATCGTTCATCCTTATTTAAGCTGCTATACCCAGAAGTATAATAATTCATTGTCTGTTGATCAACAAATTCAACACCATTTAGATTTGACAAAAAGTTGTATCACTTCATCTACTGATTATATATTGTGGCCGGAAACTGCCATACCAAATATTGACTGGATTGAATTATTCTCAGAAAATAAGGACATTAAAAATATTCGTGAATTCATTAAAAAATATCCAAAAGTAAAACTTATTACAGGGGCAATAGGGTTTGAATTATATAAAGCAGGAAAAGCTTTACCGACGAAATTTGAAAAATATGAGTTGAAATTTAGTGAGAAATTTAATGTTTGGTATTATACATATAATTTAGCCATTCAATTAGACACTTCTTTAAATATTCCTTTTCATACTAAACAAAAGCTTGTTCCTTTTGAGGAGAGAACGCCTTATCCAACTATTTTTAAAAAAGTTCAGAATACAATCGGTTCACTTGGCAATTTTAATTTTACATACAGAAAGAAGGATGAACTATTTTTATCCTCTGATTCAATAGTAGTTTTACCTCTTATTTGCTATGAGTCATTGTTTAGTGAATATACTGCAGAAAAAGTGAAAAATAAGGCAAATATTCTTTTTGTAATTCTTAATGAAGGTTGGTATGCTAATACATTTGGTTCAAAACAATTTCATTATTTTTCAGCAATTAGGGCTATTGAAAATAGAAGAAGCATTGCGAGATCATCCAATTATGGTATTTCTGGATTTATAAATCAGAAAGGTGAAATAATTCAGAGCATTTCCTCTAAAAACCCAGATGCTATAAAAGGGACACTTTTTGTAAATGATAATAAAACATATTATTCGATTCATGGCAATTTTATTGGTAAATTTTCAGTATATATTTCAATTTCATTAATTGATTATATTAGTTTTGATTTTATTTTTAAAACAATTGTTTAACCTAAAAATTTGAATTATGTGGAAGTCTTACTTTATTAATCTTGGAATGATATTATTCTTAATATTATTGAATGTTAATTCTGTTTTTTCTTGTTTTCATCCTCCTTACGTTGAAACATCTCCTGTAAATAATCCATTGCACAAGGATGGTTATAATCTGGTTTTTAATGATGAATTTAATGAATCTACATTAAATTATAATTTATGGAAAGATTCTTACGATGAAACGAGAAATTTAATCGGAAATAAAGAGCTAGAATGGTACTCAAGAGGGAATAACTTTGAATTCTCATCTGGCGTACTAAGTCTTGTAGCTAAGAAAGAAACAGTTTATGAGCGTGTAGATTGGAGGGGGGATACAGAAATATTATCTGATGGTAAACCCAATAAACGAATTTTTAATTATACTTCTGGAATGGTTAAAACTCCAATTAATTATTTGCATGGTTATTTTGAGATTAAATGTAAAATTCCTAAGGGAAAAGGGTTGTGGCCTGCTTTCTGGCTTTATGGTCGTGGTTCCAACAATGATGAAATAGATATTTTCGAATTTGAGGGAGCAAGTCCTAATATAATACACACAAATTGGCATGCTAATGGGGGACAAGATACTCAGCCATATCAGATAATTAATTCTGATTATGCTGATGATGTATTTTATACATACGCTGTTAAATGGACTCCTGCTGAGATAGTATGGTATTTAAATAATAAAGTATTAAGAAGAGAGAACCACACATATCCTGTTTCAATGTGGGTAGCTGCTAATCTTGCTGTAGCTAGTGCTCATGTTTATGATGGCCCACCACCAAGCAGTGCTAATTATTTCCCGGCAAAATTTGAGATCGATTATATTCGTATTTACCAAAAAGATGTAGATGTTAAACCGGCAATATCAGGACCAGACCAAATGGTGAAAAATAGTTATAAAGATTTTCAAACAAGAGGATATCCAAATTTAAATCACAGTTGGTCACAAATATATGGGAATAATATCTCTAATAGTCAAACAGGCGAAATAGTTTCTATTCGTGCTTCTGAAGATGGAATAATGAAAGTATCATTAACTACTACATTAGAAAATGGGAATAAAGTTTCCTCATCTAAGAACGTACTAGTTGTATCTTCCGTTCCTTCAAAACCATCTTACATTAATGGTCCAGGGACAATCATAGGTTCTTCATCATTTAAAGGCAGCAAAAAACCCACGTATGTATTTCCAAGGACTACATATAAATCAGATATTAAACCAAATGCTTCATCATATTCTTGGTCTATCAGTCCTAATGATGGTTCTGTTAAATTATATCCATCTGGTTATTCAGTTACAGTTCATCCTATGCCTTCAGCTTATAATAGAACGTACAAGCTCCAACTCAAAGATTGTAATATTATTGGTTGTGGTCCTGTACTAACTAAAAATATATGGGTTACATGTGTGGGCGGACCCATATTGAAAAGCACTAATATAGAAAATGATAGTTTAGCGATTCCGGCTTTGGATAAAATAAATAGCATTACATCAGAATGCGAAATATATCCTAACCCAGCAAAAGATAGACTCAACATATCTTTTGCAGTTGAAGATAATTATAATATTGAATTAATAGACATAAGCGGTGTTGTTTTGAAACGGCTTACCTCAAATAATTCTAATATCATAATTAACACAGAAGAAATACCAAACGGTCTATATATTATTAGAATTAATAATATAAAAGAAATTTGGGAATATAAGGTTCAAATTTTGAAATAAATAGGAATGAAAGAGGCTGTCCAAAAAGAGTAATTACTTTTGCAAAGGATTACTCTTTTTGGACAGCTTTTTAATATAATAGATAGAATATTTTATTTAGTTCCTGTTTGTTGAATAGACTTGCCTTTTATATTTTTTATGCTTTTAAACTCTGTTGTGGCATTCATTGCATTTGAATCTTTACTGGGATCCCAATATAAATTAAGTCCTTGATTTGATTCACCAGGTAAGTTGAAATGTGTATTTTCAATCCAATATACCCAACTACTCGGAGTCGAATACAAGTAGGCTCTAATCTCCATATAATTATTAGCATCGTAGTAACCAGTTGATTTTTTTGCCCAGTCGTTTTCAATTGTAATGTAATCAATACTTTCTTCGGATGTACCATAATTCACATGGAATGGATAAAGGTCATCATATCCATAATTTGTAACATTAATAAATACATAATTATAATTAATACTAAGACCCCAGGCACTAGACTCACTTAGATCAATTGTTTCATCCCAATAAAATAATAAACCTATTTGTGAGCCGGTTGATGTTTCACCTGAGGTTTCAGCGTAATAGCTCATTGATGTATTATTAATATTTGCAAAAAACACATAACCATCAACAGAAATTGTTTTTGTTACGGAATTAACTGTAATATCCATTTCTGTCCAGGTTGTATTGTTAAATTGTACAACATTGATGTAATCGTATTTTACAACTTCATTTCCTCCTCCTTCATTTGTTGCAACTAATGTTACATCGAATGTCCCATGCGAAGAATATGTAACCGTTGGGTTTTGCTCAGTTGATGTAGAAGGATTTCCTCCTTCAAATGTCCAAAGCCATGAATCAGGACTGTTAGATGATATATCAGAAAATGTTATTGAAATATCACCGGTTGATGAAGATACAGTAGCAGAAAAATCCGGTTGTGGTGGATCAACGTCTTCTTCACAACTAAAAAAGAAGAAAGGCACTAATATTGCCAGGGTTAAATTTAACAGGTATTTTTTTTTCATAATAATATGTGTTAATTAATATTTACAGTTAGAAAAGCAAGTTACATAATAATATTAGAAATCTCAATGTTTAATTTATTTTTTTACTTAATAATAAACTCAGCTATATTATAAAACAGTTATTTAAGAGAATTAATCTTTTTAGAAAAAGTTTTCCAAAGTTCCAGATGAAATTGATAGCTTTCATGATTTAACAACATTTGTTTCCCTGAAATTAACGTGTCGGAAGTTACTTTTCTGTATTTCATTTCAGGATTATGTAAATAGGTTCCTTCAGGATGAAATTGAATACCAAGAACATTTGGATAATTTGTATGAGCAATGGCTTCAATAATTTTATCATCCGTAGAGGTTGCTATTACAGTTAAATTTTCACCCGGCTTTTCAATGGCTTGATGGTGATTGCTATAGATTAATGGTTCCAGGTTCTTTGTATAATTTCCAACTATAGGATTCTGATTGCTGATTTTTATTTCATGAAAATTACCTGAGAATAAAGTTGAATCAGTAGATAAATTGTTGTTGTAATTTCTGTGCTGATTATTGTTGTTGGTATTTAAAACTTCTTCAACATACTTCAGATTATATATTTCTGATGGAATATCCTGGATCATTGTTCCACCTGTAGCAGTATTCATGGTTTGCAATCCTAAACAAATGCCATAAACAGTATAATCCGGATTTTCTTCCAACAAGGGAATGAATTCAGAATTCTGTGAGCCGCCTAAAAGATGAAATAAAAATGATGCTTCGAAATAATGTCTGTAAGGATCGGTCATCCTGGTTAAAAGACTCATATTCTCACCATAGATATTAGAAGGTAAGTCAGGTCCACCGAAAAATAATATTCCGTTGCTGTTTTTAAAAAGATCATGATATGTTTTTGTACAATTATTTTTTTGATAAAGACTCTCAAGCAATATTTCTTCACTAACTTTTATTAGATTTATAAAAGGGTAATTGTTTTGTTTTAAAAACAATTCTGATTTAGTATAATCATAAACTTCGTTTTTATGATAAACCCCTGTAATTTTTAAATTATCAATATCTATTATTTCATGGTCAATTAAATATGTAAAAAGTTTCAAATTGTATTCGGTTGGATGAACCAGGACCAGAGTATTTTCTTGTGCATTTGTTTGAAATGTAAAAACAAGGATTGAGATAAACAGTATAAACTTTTTCTTCATTTTATGATTTTAGTTCTTAATTTATTGCCAAATTATATCTGTTTGCCTGTCCACCACTTTGCTTTGGCAGGCGGGCTGCAGGCAAGAATGACTAAACATTTTAGGCATTTTAGCTCGTTCTGCACATTTTTTAATTTTATTTAGAGTATCATTTTTGGTATACCAACATAATAAAGATCGAAACCTCCGAGTCCCCCGGGTCTGTTCGATGAAAATAACATTACATCATTTATATAATTATGAGCATAAATAGTAATTGGCCTGAATTCGTCATATTCCGTATTAATTGTTTCTCCAAAATTTACCGGTTCTGTCCAGTTTTCATCGATATATTCTGAATAATATAAATCAAAACCTCCATATCCCCCTTCACGATCTGATGCAAAAACCATTATGTTTCCATTAATATATGGGCATTTGTCATCGGAAGTACTATTTATAACATCACAAACTATCCAAACAGGCAACTCTTCCGTTTGAAGCCAGTCAACTACCGATGTGCTTGATGATAAGTCGACTTTATAAAAGTTATATACTCCACTGGCATCAGAACAAAAATACATTTCATCCTGATTTCGATTAAAAGTAGGATATGCTTCATTATATTCGGTATTTATTTTGCTTAAAGGTGTTGGATCATCCCAGTTGTCATTGTATACAGAATGTTGCAAATAGTAAATGTCGAGGTTTCCTGAAGAATCTGTGGCGTAAAAAAACAAATCGTATAAATAATCCTGGCTGTACATCATAAAAGGGCCAAATTCGTTCGAAGAAGTGTTTATTTTTACAAGAGCTGAATCATAATATGAAGACCCAATGTCTAAAGCATTGAAGTATACCTGGTTAGTTTCCGATAAATAGTGAAATTCTACAAAATAATTTACAATATCATATTCTGTGCCTGCAGAGTTTCTGTTCGACGAAAATAAATATGAAAATTCGTTATATAAATCAAATGGTGCAGCAGCATTGTAATCGTCAAATTCAGAGTTTATACTTTCAAAGTTTATAGGGGCGTCAGGAAATCGACCTTCTTCAAAATCATTATTTAAGGGACATCCTGAAAACAAAATTAACGATATGAACAAGATAAATAAAAGATAGGATTTTGCAGGTTTCATAGTTATTAATTTAGATTATTTTCTTTTAAGATGTATTATTATTAATGATAGTTGCTTTAGAAATTTAAATTGTTGTAATAATAAAGAGGGAGTTGGTGCAAAGCATTTATTGGAAGTAAAAATAAAAATCCCCGAGAAGTTTAACTTCTGAGGAATATAGAGTTATATAATCTTTTCTAAGACATAAAAACTAAGTCAGATTAATATCTTTCTTGATTTCTTGAGCGGTTGCCTTATTCTCTGGGCTTCGCTTTTTTTACTACGATTGCTTTACCTTCAATTTCAACACCGTCAAGGTCTTCCATTGCTCTGGCAGCATCCTCGTCGTTTGGCATTTCAACAAAGCCAAATCCTTTAGAGCGACCAGAACCACGGTCAAAAATAACTTTTGCTGAAGATACTTCACCGTATTCTTCAAAAATTTCTTGCAATTTTTCACTTTGAACCTTAAAGTTCAAATTTGCGATAAAAATGTTCATAATAATAAAAAATGTTAAATTAATAATTTAGTTTTAGAAGAGTAAAAAGTAAGTTTGAAAAATTAATGAACTAAATAGGAGTCAGACTAAACTTAATGCTCAACTTATAACAAAACAAAGATAGAGGAATAAATATTAAAAATCCAATAATTATTAGAGATTGCTTTAAAAAAATGCTTTGATTTTGATTAATAATCAATAAGATACAATGTGTAGTAATTGTTAAGTTAGGGTATTTAGTTTAAGAGGAGTATATAAAAGCAATTCCATATTTTGTTAACTTATGTTAATTTTATTCAGGTAACGAATTATTTTTCTAAATTCGCTTTATGAGGAAACCGGCAATTCGATTGGTTGTTTTTTTAGGCTTAATTTCTATTATTGGAATTATTGTTCTTCAGGTTTATTTTTTTCAGGTTGCTTTCAATAACGAGGAACGAAAATTAAATCAAAAGATTCAGATTGCACTTTGGGATGTAGTGGAGCAAATCTACGAATTAAATAATTATGAATATGTTGGGGTAAACCCTGTATATCAAAGTTCTCCGGATTATTTTTTGGTTAATGTAAATGATTTTATTGATGCCGATATACTTGAACATTATCTTATTAAAACATTCGAAAAACAAAATATAAAACTTGATTTTGAATATGCTATTTATGATTGCCAAACAGATGAAATGTTATATGGCAAATACATTAATTTGAGTGAAAAGGAGGATAAACCTTCAAATATTGAGTTATCTAAACACGAAGAGTTTGTTTACTATTTTGGAATTTATTTCCCGTGGCGCAAACAGTATATATTAGGTAATATCAACAGCATATATATTTTATCGGGAATTTTAATTTTTGTGGTTTTGTTCTTAGCCTATGCTTTAATTGTTATTCTACAGCAAAAGCGTTTTTCTGAATTACAAAAAGATGTGGTAAATAATCTTACACATGAGTTTAAAACTCCATTATCTTCAATTGTCCTTTCGACCGATGTATTAAATGAGAAGGATATTATTAATGAACCTGACAGAATTAAAAGATATTCGCAAATAATAAAATCTCAGGCAAATGCTTTATTGGGGCATATTGAAAAAGTGCTTGGTATGAGTGAGCTGGAAAGTATAAGGCGATTAAATAAAGAGAATATTGATCTGCATAAGTTTTTACTTAAAATAATGGATAATGTAATTTGGCGTGTAAACGATAAGCAGGGACATTCCTCTATGGATTTAAAAGCTAAAAATTATATTGTATGTGCCGACGAATTCCATTTTACAAATCTTATCATAAATTTAATCGATAATGCATTAAAGTATTGTGAAGTGAAACCTGAAATAATCGTTTCAACTGAATCGGATAAAAAGCATCTTTTTTTGAAAATAAAGGATAATGGAATTGGAATTGACAAAAAATATCAAAAGAAAATTTTCAAAAAGTTTTTTCGTATTCCTACAGGTAATGTGCACAATGTGAAGGGGTTTGGCTTGGGTTTAAGTTATGTTAAAGATGTTATTAAAAGGCATCGGTGGCAATTTAAGTTTAAAAGTGAGCTTAAATTTGGCACTGAATTTATAATTATTATTCCTTTAAATGATGATGACTGTGAATAAAGCTCCTAAAATATTATATGTTGAGGATGATGAAACTTTAAGTTTTATTACAACTGACAATCTAAAGAGAAAGGGTTTTGATGTTGTCAATGCTGTTGATGGAGTAAAAGCATTTGAGCTTTTCTCAAATGATACTTTCGACATTTGCTTGTTTGATGTTATGCTTCCCAAAATGGACGGGTTCGATTTAGCACATAAAGTACGATCGGTAAACAATGAGATTCCTATTTTATTTATTACTGCGAAAACTTTGCCCGAAGATAGAATTAAGGGCCTGTTATTAGGTGCAGATGACTATATTATTAAACCTTATAATATTGAAGAGCTTATTCTACGTATAAAAGTTTTTTTAAAGCGCAAAAAAATTATTGATCCCGAGACAGAAGATCAGAATATAAAGATCGGAAAAGCAATTTTTGATTGTGAGAATTTAAAACTGTTAGTGGGTGCAAAAGAAAATAGTTTAACATATCGCGAAGCAGAACTTTTAAAGTTTTTTGTTGAAAATAAAAATACTATAGTTACTCGCGAAAGAATATTAAATGTTTTGTGGGGCGAAAACGACTATTTTGCAGGCCGTAGTTTAGATGTTTTTATAACGCGATTAAGAAAATATTTTAAATCTGTTCCTGGTGTTGCTATTGAAAATAAGCATGGAGTCGGATTTGTGTTTAAGGTTTTAGATAAGTGATTAATCTGTTAAAATCAGCGCCCTATTCTTAACTAAACGACATTAAAATATTATTATAAAAGATATGATTGAAAAGATTGCAAGTCCGCAAAATCCAAAAATTAAAAATATAATCAAGCTTCAACAAAAATCCTCGGAGCGTAAAAAACAAAATCTTGTTGTAATTGAAGGAATGCGAGAAATTAACCTTGCTATAAAGTCAGGTATACAATTGAAAACTTTATTTATTTGTCCTGATATTATTCCTATGGATGTTGTTAATACGAATTTTAACATTAATGCACAATGCTTTGAAATAAGTAAAGAGATCTTTGAGAAACTAGTATATCGTGGCTCAACTGAAGGCCTTATTGCTTTGGCAGAACCAAAACAGCTTAAACTGGAAAATATTAAATTGCGGGAGAATCCTCTTGTAATTGTACTTGAGTCGGTAGAAAAACCAGGTAACTTAGGTGCCATTTTACGTACTGCAGATGCAGCTAATGTTGATGCTGTAATTATTTGCGATCCTTTAACCGATATATATAATCCTAATGTAATTCGTTCGAGTGTAGGTTGTGTTTTTACAAATCAAGTGATTGCGTGCTCAAGCGATGAAACTATTAACTGGCTAAAAGAAAAAGGTGTTAAATCATATGCGGCAGCTCTAACAGCAAATAAGTATTACCACGAAAGAGATTTTACTCAACCAACAGCAATTGTAATGGGAACCGAAGCTGATGGATTAACCGAAAAATGGTTAAAAGCTGCTGATGAGCAAATTATTATTCCAATGAGTGGTGAAATTGACTCATTAAATGTTTCAACATCAACAGCTATATTAGTTTTTGAAGCAATGCGACAGAGGCGTTTTTATAAATAAAAAAGCTCCGACATCTTATCGAAGCTTTTTGGGGTGGATGATGGGAATCGAACCCACGACCTCTGGAACCACAATCCAGCGCTCTAACCGACTGAGCTACAACCACCATTTTTCGGACTGCAAATATAAAGAAGAATTTTTATATTTTGCAATAATGAGAAAAAATATTTTCCCGAATTGTTAAATATTTGCGTGCAATAAATCCTAAAAAAAGTTAATTAGTTTTTTATTTTATTGTTTAAATGTATTTTTGAACTTGAATTCAAAAAAAAGCAAGTGCTAGGGGCAAAGAGATACGTTAATAACGTTACGGGTTTACAGGCAATAAACATCTTAAGATTTCTTACATTCCTTATAATTTCGATAGTTTTTACAAAAATCGGTTTGTCGAAAGAAGAAATAGGATTGTTTGAAGTATCAATCTTTATTGCAAGTGTAGCGAGTTTCTTCTGGGTAAACGGTTTAATCCAGTCATTTCTTCCATTATTTAAAAGCAGTAAAACTTTTGGTGAAAAAGAACAGGTTGTTGGGACTAAGTCTCCTGAGGTATTTAATATGTACGTTATTCTGATGTTCTTTAGCGTAGTTATATTTTTAATCGGTTTAACTATAAAAGGTAACTTTTCTGTATTTGGATACAAGGGTAATGTGCCCTTATTAAATATAACCCTATGGTATTTATTATTAAGTAGTCCTGTCAATTTGATCGAATATATTTACATGATTCAGGATAAAAACAGTAATACTTTAAGCTATGGATATATTACCTCAACATTGCAATTAATTGGAGTTATATTACCTGTGACTTTAGGATATGATGTAATCTGGTCACTTCGAGGACTGGTTTTGGTTTCTGTTATTAAGAATATATGGTTAGTTACTCTCTTATACAATTATGCCGAAATAAAATTTTCCTTTCCTTTCATTAAAGAAGTACTGGCTTTTTCCGGACCAATAATATTTAGTGTTTTGGTGAGTGGTTCAGCTCAATATATTGATGGATTAGTAGTAACCACACATTATTCAGCCGAAGGTTTTGCAATATTTCGTTATGGAGCCAAGGAGTTGCCTTTTGTTATTATGATGGCAGCAGGTTTAAGTTCCGCCATGCTAATGGAATTTTCCCGAAAGGATAAACTTAAAGATACTCTGGCTCAGATTAAGAAGAAATCACTTCGAATAATGCATTCTATGTATCCTTTATCTATTTTTTTATTGCTTTTCGCTAAACCATTATATAGAGGAATGTTTTCGCAGGAATTTACTAGAAGTGCCGATATTTTTGTAATATATATTCTTGCAATTGTAAGCAGGTTATTATTCCCTCATACCATAATCATTGGACTAAAAAAGGGACGAATTCTTTTACTGACTTCAGTTTTTGAGCTTGTGGCTAATGTATTTCTAAGCCTATACTTAGTTAAAGATTATGGTGTTGTTGGTGTTGCTTTGGCAACAATTACTGTATACTTTGTTTCAAAAGTTGGGCTTATAATATATAACTATTTCAAATTAGGAATAAGCCCGATTGAATATATCCCAATAAAATGGTATGCGTTCTATAGTTTTGTATTAGGAACCGTTTTCGTGTTATTAGATCGTGGCGTTTTAACTCTGTAATTTTACCTAAAAGTCGCAAGTCAGGGTTTCATTCTTTCTATATCAGGTGTCTAATAAATCTAATACATCTTAATTATCAGCTTGTTAGGTTTGTTTTTACGGAATCAGAATTTTAATAAATATTATTGGATCTTTTCATCTTTTGTTATATAAAATAAAATCAATATATTTAAAATTTGATAAAACGCATTTGTGGAAAATTCTTTTTGTCCCAACTATACAATGTGTAAACTTATTAATTCAGATAGTTTGTTAATTAACAAGCTGATCAATACCTCTGTAAGTATTGCAGGGTTGGGAGAGATAAGTGGAGTATATGTAAACGATATGTAACAAAAAATGTATTAAGTTTTTGTCCTGATTTTGTATTGCCCGATACCACTTTATCTATTGAACAAATCATTGATAAATTTGATGAAGAAGATAATAATCACTAACTAAATAATCTTTTAAATTATGGCAACAATTGAAATTGAGAATAAAGAATTTAAAGTTGATGGAGATGGCTTTCTGATAAATCCTGATATTTGGAATGAAGACGTAGCCAAATTATTTGCAAAATCCGATGGAATTGAAGAAATGAATGAAAAGCATTGGGCTATTGTGAATATTATCCGGCAAAATTACGAAGAAAAAGGAATGGCTCCAATGATTCGTACTATCTGTCAGGAAACAGGTTTGCGTCTGAGAGAAATATACGAACTTTTTCCATTAGGACCTGCTCGTGGAGCTTGTCGTGTAGCCGGTCTTCCAAAACCCGACGGATGTGTTTAATTTAATACATGCGGATACGTCTTGGTATATTTGGTTTGCATTAATTGGATTAACAGTATGCTTGTTAAGTTGTTCAACGCATCTTGTAAGATTGGTAAGATTAGGCAAACCAAAAGATTTCTCGAAAAAAGTTGGTAATACACAAAAAGCAATAATGTATTCATTTACCGGAGCTATGAATCCGGCAAAAAAAGAATCCGCTTTTATGCACTTACCAACTTATACTGCCGGTATTTTATATCATCTTGGAACTTTCCTGTCCATAGCTGTATTTTTTTTAATGATATTCAATATCTATTTTGAAGGTTTGCTTTATTGGATCATTCCTGCCTTTTTATTTATTACCGGATTAAATGGATTAGGTATTTTAATTAAAAGAATGATTAAAAAGGAACTTCTTGCTTTGTCCAATCCTGATGATTTTATTTCAAATATATTGGTAACATTATTCCAGTTTATTACAGCTCTTACCATATTGAATATTCAACTAAGTCCGGTCTATTTTGTATTAACCGGAATTCTATTACTGTATTTTCCTGTTGGAAAGTTAAAGCATACGGTTTATTTCTTTGCAGCTCGCTACCATTTAGGTTTCTTTTATGGATGGCGTAACGCTTGGCCACCTAAAAAAATATGATATGGAAAACCTGACACAAGAAAAAATTGATAAAGGCTTAGAAGTTTTTGAAAACTTTAAGGATAGTAAACTTCTTACACATCTTAATAGTTGTGTCCATTGTGGACTATGTGCAGAAAGTTGCATATATTATCTTACAGATCATAATGAAAAATATATACCGGCTAAAAAAGTAGATTTAGTTGCATCAATATACAGGCGATATAAAACATTTATCGGTAAAATAGCTCCTAAACTTGTTGGAGCCAGAGAGTTAAATAATGAGACCGTAGAAGAAATGATAGATCTACTATTTGGAGCATGTGCCATGTGTGGTCGCTGCGTTTCTCATTGTTCGATTGGTGTTGATATTAGTTATTTGGTGAGTACGGGGAGAAAAATGCTTTCCAATATGGGCTATGTTCCGGAATCTTTACAAGCGACTGTGAATGCAGCTATTGAAACAGGTAATAACATGGGAATCAGTGATCAGGATTTTGTAGATACATTAACATGGCTCGAAGATGATCTTAGATTTGAAGTAAATGATGACAATGCTAAAATTTATTTAAATGAGAAAGGCAAAGATATCTTATATACTCTAAATCCCAGAGAACCAAAATTCTTTCCACTGTCAATCTCTGCTATGGCAAAAATTTTTCATGTGGCAAAAGAGAGCTGGACATTATCTACAAAAATGTATGATGTAACAAACTATGCATACTATTCAGGAAATAATGAGGAAGCAGCTATTATATCACAACGATTGTATGACGAAATATTTAATCTAAATGCAAAAACATGTGTGTTGGCTGAGTGTGGACATGGATCAAGAGCGTTTCGTTGGGAAGGACCAAATTATATACAAAAAGAATATCCATTTGATGTTACAACATCAGTTGAATTTATTGGGAAGTATATTAGAGAAGGCAAAATCATTGTTGATCCTGAAAAAATACAACAAAAAGTAACTCTTCACGACCCTTGTAATCTTGCTCGAAGTGGCGGTGTTATTGATGAACAACGATATATTTTAGAAAAATCTGTTAAGAATTTTATCGAAATGAGTCCTACCAAAGCCGATAATTTATGTTGTGGCGGAGGAGGTGGTCAATTAGCTATGAGCGAATATAACGACCGTCGTATGAAGATTGCAGAATTAAAAGCTGAACAAATTCGAAAAACAGGTGCAGAAATAGTTGTTACTCCTTGTCATAACTGTGCTGATCAGTTAATACAAATTAATGCTGCTTTTAAACTGAATGTACAAATAAAAACAATTGCAGAGATTGTTGCAGATGCAATTGTCATGCCTTGATTTCGCAGGCGAGGGTTTGGTTTATTGATATTAAGCCTGTTGGCGAAATTATTGGTTTAAACCAAGCCCTTGCTATCAGGCTTTTAAATTAATTGCTGCGGATTTAAGGTTATGGAATAAGATACTAAAACAAAACATACTAAAACACAAATAAAATGAACGATTTAATTTATTTAGACAACTCGGCGACTACTTTTCCTAAACCCGAAGAAGTATATAAATTTATGGATACTTTTTATCGAACTCATGGAGTAAGTCCCGGGCGATCTGGTTTTGATGCTGCCATTGAAACAGAAGAAATGGTTAGTGCCACCAGAAAAATGCTAACCGAGCTTTTTAACGGAGATGATCCGGAACGCCTGACATTTAGTTATAATGCAAGTGATTCGCTTAACATGCTGTTGCAAGGTATGGCAGAAAAGGGAGATCACGTTATAACAACAAAACTTGAGCATAATTCAGTTTTACGTCCGTTATATCACCTTGAGCAAGATGGCACTATTGAATTAACATATGTTACTTTTAACCAGGATGGATATGTTAATCCAGATGATATAAAAAATGCAATTAAGTCAAATACAAAGATGGTGGTTGTAAATCATTGTTCTAATGTTATTGGAACAATACAGCCATTGGCAGAAATAGGTAAAATATGTAAAGATAAAGGAGTATATTTCATAGCCGACACAAGCCAAAGTGCCGGTGCGGTAGCTGTTGATATGAAAGCCATGGGAATTGATGCCTTAGTGTTTACCGGACACAAATGTTTAATGGGACCTACAGGAATTGGAGGCTCATATGTTATGGAAGGTATTCCTATTAAAGGAACACGATTTGGAGGAACCGGAGTAAGATCAGCAGTAAAAACTCATCTCGAAGAATTTCCTTATCGTTTGGAATGCGGAACAATGAATTTAGTTGGTGTAGCTGGCTTACATGCCGGAGTGAAATGGGTTAATGAACAAGGAATTGAAAACATCCATAACAAAGAAATGGATCTTTGGGAAAAACTCCGTGCCGGTATGCAAAATATTGAAAATGTAACAACATATTGTGCAACAAGCAGAGAAAATCAAAATCCTGTATTATGTTTCAATGTCAAAGGATTTGAAGCAGGGGATGTAGGAACCATGCTGGATGTCGATTATAATATTGCATGCCGTACAGGCTTGCATTGTGCTCCTCTTGTACATGAGGTAATTGGAACATTTGATATACATGGAGCTGTACGGTTTAGTATTGGTGCGTTTACTATTCAGGAACATATTGATAAAGCAATCGAAGCAGTAAAGGATATCGCATCCATTAGAGGGTGAACAGTACAACACTTCTTACTTTTATTTAATTCTACTTTACGACTTTAATATTTGTTTGATTAACTCCGTCCTTTAGGGCGGAGTTAATTTTAAGGAATTAATTGAAAAATATCAAAATTTTATTTTTCTTTTTTAAACCTTTATTCTACTTTTGTGTCCCAGTTAGTATTATAAAAATCACTCTGTAATGAAATCATTAGAATCTTATTTTGAGCAATTTAGGAAAAATATAGTTGGAATTGATTCAACATACAAGTCTCCTTATGGAGAACAAAAAATTATGTATGCCGATTGGATTGCAAGTGGCAGATTATATAAACCTATTGAGCAAAAAATATTAGAGGAGTTCGGTCCTTTTGTAGCAAATACTCATACCGAAACAAGCGAAACAGGAACTTTAATGACTCATAGTTATCATTATGCTCAAAAATTAATTAAACAATACGTAAATGCAGATTCAAATGATGTTTTAATGCAAGCCGGATTTGGAATGACTGCTGTTATAAATAAATTTCAAAGAATATTAGGTCTTAAAAGAATTGAAAGTCAATGCCCGAGGGATGATGATAAACCTGTTGTTTTTATTACTCACATGGAGCATCATTCTAATCAAACATCCTGGCACGAAACAATTTGTGATGTGGTGATAATCGATCCCGATGAAAATCTTTTAGTCGATCCCGAAAAGCTTCGTGAACAATTAGAAAAGTACAAAGACAGAAAACTGAAAATAGGATCATTTTCTGCTGCATCAAATGTTACAGGAGTAAAACCTCCATTTCATAAATTGGCAAAATTAATGCATGAATATGGTGGCGTTTGTTTTATTGATTTTGCGGCATCGGCACCTTATGTAGAAATAAATATGCACCCTGAAGATCCAATGGAAAAACTTGATGCAATTTTCTTTTCGCCACATAAATTTCTCGGCGGACCGGGCACGGCAGGTATTATGATATTTGATTCGAGTTTATATAATTGCAAAGTACCGGATAGCCCTGGAGGAGGTACAGTAGATTGGACAAACCGCTGGGGAGAGTATAAATATATTGATGATATTGAATTAAGAGAAGACGGAGGAACACCGGGATTTTTACAAGCTATAAAAACAGCACTTACATTTGAATTAAAAAATCAAATGGGAATCGAAAATATTGAAAATCGCGAAAAAGAATTAATCCCTCGGGCGTTTAAAGGTTTAAAAACTATTCAGGGAGTTAAGATTTTAGCCGATAATGTGATAAATCGTATAGGAGCACTTTCTTTTTATATTGAGAATGTTCATTTTAATTTGGTTGTTAAATTATTGAGTGATCGTTATGGAATTCAAGTACGCGGGGGGTGTGCCTGTGCAGGAACTTACGGGCATTATCTTTTAGATGTAAGTTATGATTATTCACGTGAAATAACCGATTTGATTAATCACGGTGATCTTTCGCGAAAACCAGGGTGGATACGTTGGTCGATTCATCCGACAACTTTAGATTCTGAAATTGATTATTTTGTTTTTGCAGTTGAAGAAGTTGCAAAAAATCATAAAAAATGGGGAATGGAATATGAATATAATAAATACACCAATGAGTTTGTACACAAAGAGATGAAAGGTAAATCAAACTATGATTTGAATAAATGGTTCTCGCTTTAGAGGTCCCCTTAAATAAATAATTAAAAAACAGCAATTTAATTTTGTATTTATAATAACAATAATTAATTTTGCAAGCCATTAAGTTTTATTTAGAATAAAAAGTATAGCAAAATATAAAGGAGTTTAAAGATGAAAAAGGGAATACATCCGGACAATTATCGTTTAATAGTTTTTAAGGATATGTCAAATGGTGAAATGTTTTTAACAAAATCAACTGCGCCTACAAAAGATACCATTAAATATGATGATGGGAAAGAATATCCATTAATAAAAATTGAGATTTCAAATACTTCTCACCCTTTCTATACGGGTAAAATGAAACTTGTTGACACAGCTGGACGTGTTGATAAGTATATGAGTAAGTATAAAAAACATATAGAAAAGAAAAAATAATCCATACTCTGTATAAAATTTGAAAAGCTCCGAATTCCGGAGCTTTTTTTATGTAAATTTGTCAATGTCATTAAAAAAGACTGCGTTATGAATTATATTTTATTTGACGATAAATCCTGGAATAACTTATTACCATTGACTTTTACAAGGCCTGTTTGCGAAGTTCGATCAGGAATTTTAACAATTAGAGAAAAATGGGAGAAACATCTTGGTGTTAAAATGTCATACCTTACTCAAGAGTATTTGCAAGTAAAATATAAGTTAAATATTGAAAAGGAAAATATCTTAATAAGTGGTTCAGTTATTCCAAATGCCAGTTTATTAAAGAGTCTTCAAAATATAAATTTAAATGAGGCTCTTGTAAAAAACGATAAAATAATTGCAGTTAAGCTTGAGCAACAAAGCGTTAGTAACTTTGATTATACAGACATAAATAAATATAACAGAAAGGATTACACTAAGGATATAATTAAAATTATTTGGCCCTGGGATATCTTTAGATTAAATGGAGAAAATATAAAATCTGATTTTGACTTACTGACTAAAGGTAGAAAATCAGCAAAATTAAGCACTACAAATAATGTATTAGGGAAAGAGAATATTTTTATTGAGGAAGGGGCAAAAATAGAGTTTGCTACACTAAATGCGGATACCGGCCCGATTTATATTGGAAAAGACACCGAGATTATGGAGAATAGTGTAATTCGCGGGCCTTTTGCTTTGTGTGATCATTCTGTATTAAAAATATCTGCTAAAATCTATGGTCCAACAACAATTGGACCTTATTCAAAAGTGGGTGGCGAAGTAAATAATTCCGTAATTTTCGGATACTCAAATAAGGCTCATGATGGATTTTTAGGTAATTCTGTAATTGGCGAATGGTGTAATCTAGGTGCTGATACCAATAATTCGAATCTGAAAAATAATTACGCCGAAGTACGTGTGTGGAATTATGAAAAAGAACGCTTCATACAAACAGGATTGCAATTTTGTGGTCTGATTATGGGCGATCATTCTAAATGTGCCATAAATACAATGTTTAATACAGGAACAGTTGTTGGAGTAAACGCGAATATTTTCGGAGAAGGATTTCCTCGTAATTTTGTTCCTTCATTTTCGTGGGGAGGAGCACACGGGTTTACGGTTTATGGCATTAATAAGGCTTTTGAAGTAGCAGGAAAAGTTATGGAGCGAAGAAATATAAAACTGGATGAAGTCGAACAAGACATTCTAAAAGAAATTTTTGAAAGAACATCTAAATATCGTTTATTTTAACCCCGAGAAATATAATTTAATTTTTGGCATAGTGATTGCCAATTCTAATTCCTGATATTTTTTTATAGAAAGGCTGACAGGATGTCGTGAGGGCTTAAGTTTTTAATAAGGATAATATTATTATGAGTGATAAAATAAAAGAGAGTAAATTTAAAAGTATATTTTTTGCAGCAGATATGGAAAGTGATGGTGAGTTTATTCCGTTAATTTCAGACAATGAGGATGATGTAGATTTTAAAAAATCAGAATTACCAAAAGAACTTCCAATTTTGCCTTTAAGAAATACCGTGTTATTTCCGGGAGTGATTCTTCCGATTACTGTAGGAAGAGAAAAATCAATTCGTCTTATAAATGAAATTTACAAAAAGAATAAAGTAATTGGTACTGTAGCTCAGATTGATTCTCAGGTAAATGAGCCTGAAGAAGAAGATATGTACAGAGTAGGTACTATAGCTCATATTCTGAAAGTGCTTGAAATGCCTGATGGGAGTACATCTGTTATTATTCAAGGACGACAGCGGTTTGAGATGATTCAAATGGTTCAGGCCGAACCTTATCATAAAGCCACAGTTACTTTATTAAAAGATAAAAAGCCAAAAGATAAAACCCGGGAATTTGAAGCGATTGTTGGGTCTCTTAAAGACCTTTCATTGAGAATTATCAAATTATCAAGTAATATTCCGCCTGAAGCTTCATTTGCGGTTCGAAATATTGAAAATAGTAAGTTCTTGATAAACTTTATTTGCTCTAATAGCGATATCGATATTGAAGATAAACAAAAACTTATTAAGCTTGATAACTTAAAAGAGCGGTCAATTCGATTGCTGGAACATCTTACTAAGCAAGTACAAATGCTTGAGTTAAAAAATGATATCCAAAGTAAGGTAAAAACTGATTTAGATCGTCAGCAGCGAGAGTATTTGCTGCATCAACAAATGAAAACTATCCAGGATGAGTTAGGTGGAAATCCATTAGATCAGGAGATAGAAGATATTAAGAAAAAAGCCAAGGATAAAAAGTGGGGTAAAGAAGTTGCTGAAACTTTTAATAAAGAAGTTGAAAAATTAAACCGGTTAAATCCGGCAACGGGAGAATATTCTGTACAATTAAATTATTTACAAACATTACTCGATCTTCCATGGAATGAATTTACCGATGACAACTTTGATTTGAAAAGAGCTCAGAAAATTCTCGACAAAGATCATTTTGGATTAGAACAAGTTAAAGACAGAATATTGGAATATTTAGCCGTACTTAAATTAAAAGGCGATTTGAAATCACCAATATTATGTTTGTATGGCCCTCCGGGAGTTGGAAAAACCTCGCTCGGCAAATCAATAGCAAAAGCTTTAGACAGAAAATATGTAAGAATGTCATTAGGAGGATTACATGATGAGGCTGAAATTCGTGGACATAGAAAAACATACATTGGGGCAATGCCGGGAAGAATTATTCAAAATATAAAAAAGGCAAAATCATCAAATCCTGTATTTATTTTAGACGAAATTGATAAGGTTGGAAAAGATTTTCATGGTGATCCTGCTTCTGCACTTCTGGAAGTTTTAGATCCTGAACAAAATAGTGCATTCCACGATAATTATCTGGAACTGGAATTTGATCTCTCAAATGTAATGTTCATAGCTACTGCTAATACATTATCGACAATTAATCCTGCATTACGCGACAGGATGGAAATGATTGATGTTAGTGGTTATATTGTTGAAGAGAAAATAGAAATTGCTAAGCGTCATTTAATTCCGAAACAGCTTGATGCACATGGTGTAGAAAAATCGAAAGTTTCTTATAACAGGAAAGTTCTAGAATATATCGTCGAAAATCATACTCGCGAGTCGGGTGTTAGAACTTTAGATAAAACGATTGCTAAGGTAACAAGAAGCCTGGCCAGAAAAATTGCTTTGGAAGAGGAGTTTAATAAATCGCTTACAGTTGATAATATTAAAGAAATCTTAGGTCCGCCTGAGTTTTCAAAAGATAAATATCAGGGAAATGAATTTGCCGGTGTTGTAACAGGCTTGGCATGGACTGCCGTTGGAGGAGAAATATTATTTGTTGAAAGTAGTTTAAGTAAAGGAAAAGGAAAACTTACTTTAACAGGTAATTTGGGTGATGTAATGAAAGAATCTGCTGTAATTGCACTTGAATACATAAAATCGCATGCAGCGGAATTAAATATTCCTGACGAAGCTTTTGAAAACTGGAACATCCACATTCATGTTCCTGAAGGAGCTATTCCAAAGGATGGCCCGTCGGCTGGTGTTACTATGGCAACATCACTTGCATCAATTTTTACACAGAGAAAAGTTAGACAAAAAACAGCAATGACCGGTGAAATTACTTTACGTGGTAAAGTGTTGCCTGTTGGAGGCATTAAGGAAAAAATATTAGCTGCAAAACGTGCCAATATTACTGACATAATTTTATCTGATGATAACAGAAAAGATATTAGCAAAATAAAAGATATATATCTAAAAGGATTAAGCTTTCATTATGTGAATGAAATTATGGAAGTCTTAGATATTGCAATACTAAAAGATAAAGTCAAAAAACCATTGAAAGTTTCTTAAAAAAAGTAATAAACAAAGAACTGATATCCGATCATTTTTTATGATCGGATTTTTAATTGATATTTCCTGTAAAATCCGTAAATTTATCTTTTTTAACTATTGTTTAATCATTAAAACTATGAAAATGGGAGCTGGTTTATTCTGGGGAGCTTTATTAATTCTTATCGGATTAGGAATTGTTATTCGTGTTGTTTTTAACATCAATTTCCCCATCGTTAAATTCGTTATTGCATTCTTTTTTATTTTTATTGGAATAAAATTACTGGTTGGTAATTTTAATTTCTGGCATGGACATGTCAATGAGAATACAACCATCTTCAGCGAAAGTAGAATAGATGGCCAGGACGAGAATTTTAAAGAATACAATATTATTTTTGGTAGTTCGGTTATCGATTTACGAAATATTGATCTTTCTGAAGGCTCGAAAGAGATTGAAATTAACACTATTTTTGGAGGAGTAATTTTAAAAATTGATGAAAAAACTCCTGTTAAAATAAAAGCTGATGTAGTGTTTGCTAATGCTAAACTACCGAATGGGAATACTGCTTCATTTGGTACAGGAAGGTATGAGAGTGATGCTTTTAACAGGGATACAAACCATATTTATATAAAAGCTGATGTAGTTTTTGGCGATCTTAAAGTTAAAAGTTATTAATAGTTTTATATATTAAACAGGCTCATGATATATCGTGAGCCTGTTTAATTCTGTTCTTTCTTTTTGCTATTATGTCGTGAACCTACTGTTTTTTATTTGTCCACATCTATTTTTTAAAATAGTCAAAAGCCTTTTTAATAGAATCTTTAACTTTATGTTGATTTTCCTCAAAACCGTCTTTTAATTTTTGCCAATTATCATCTTGCGATTCTTTAAGTTCTGTTAACTTTTCTTCAAGTTTTACTTTGTGTTTTTTTATGTTTTCAACTTGTTCTTTAATTTTAACTTTAATTTCTTCATTTGCATGTTTTGCCTTATCCTCTAATTCATCAATCTTAACTGAAAAATCTTCAATCCAGATTTCGGCTTTCTCAGAAAAACTTTGTTTGTCGGTTTTAACTATTTCAATGAATTCTTCAAATTCTGAAACAAAAACACTCCACTTTTCTTTGCTTGTATTTTTTAATTCATCAAATTTCCGATCCAGTTTTTCTCGTTGATTTTTAAGAGATTTTATTTTTTTGTCAAGTTCGCCTAACCCGCTTTTTGCATTGAGTTTTGCTTCAAGGGCCTTTGCTTCAAGCTCATAAATTTTAGCCTTTAACTGTTTAACAATTATTTCAGCCCGTGTTTCATATTCTTTTCTTTCTTTCATGGTTTACTGCAGTCTTTAATGAAGTTATTTTATTGAAAATTATAAAATACGAAAATTATTAATGTAAGTCAAGCTTTACGGTAAAACTATTTATCTTTGATAAGATATTATTATCATTTATTAAAAATAAAATTATTTATCCTAAAAAAGACTATGATAATTGTAGCCGACCAAATAGGGCGAAGGGTAAATCTTATTCAAGGCCCGACTAAAATTATATCTCTTGTGCCTTCAATTACAGAACTGCTTTTTGATTTAGGACTAGATAATCAGATAGTTGGAATTACACGGTTTTGCATTTATCCAAAAGAAAAAGTAAAAAATAAAACAATAGTTGGAAGTACTAAAAATGTTGATTTAATTTTAATAAACTCGATAAAACCTGATTTGATTATAGCATCGAAAGAAGAAAATACAAAAGAGGAAATAGAAGCCTTAATGGATAATTTTAACGTTTACATTAGTGATGTTAAAACTTTCAGTGGTGCTCTTGAGCTTATTAAAGATATTGGTATTTTGACTAATAAGGAGAAAAACTCAAGTTTGTTAATAGAAAATATCGAACATCAGTTTAAGCAATTAGAGGGAATTATTTCTTCGAAAAGAAAAGTTACATACTTAATTTGGGATAACCCGATAATGACAATTAATAGTGATACTTTTATAAATGATATGTTAAATCGAGCAGGTTGTGAAAATGTTTTTGAAAACAGAAAAGAAAGATATCTAATAATTTCTGTTAAAGAAATTAGAAATAAAAAACCTGAATATATCCTGTTGTCTACAGAACCATATTCTTTTACAAATGATCATGTTGTAGAGTTTACAAGATATTTCCCTTTTACCAAAGTGATATTGGTAGACGGAAAGAAATTCTCCTGGTACGGATCGCATTTAATAAAAGTTCCTGCATATTTCAAACAAATGTATTAAGTTTGTTACATCAATTTAAAAATAAAATTATGGACAAAATAGCTGTATTTCCCGGAACATTTGATCCGTTTACTGTAGGACATGAATCCATTGTAAGCAGGGCACAGGTACTATTCGATAAAATATATATAGCTGTTGGTTATAACCCAAAAAAGGATGCATTGTTTTCTCTTGATGATAGAAAAAAGTTTATTAATCAGGTGTTCGAGGGAAACCCGAAAATTGAAGTTGTCCATTTCGAGGGTCTTACTATAGATTTTTGTAAAAGTTTAGAGGCAAAATATATATTGCGAGGTTTAAGAACAGCTGCCGATTTTGAATATGAAAGGGCAATTGCTCAAGTTAATAAAGCTATGTACGAGAGTATCGAGACGGTGTTCTTTTTAACTATGCCGGAACATACTCCGATAAATTCTTCAATTGTCAGGGATATTCTCCGTCATGGTGGTGATGCAAGCAAGTTTATTCCGACAAAAATGAAAATCAAGAAAATAAAATAATCATTGTAAAAATGCTGAAAAGTAAATTATTGATAATACTCTTTGTATTACCTCTTACGCTTTTTGCCGAAAAGGTAGTTTTAAAAGGGAATGAGCCTGAATATGCTGGCAAAATATTTACTTTTTTAACTTTCTCCGATCAAATTACTTATACAGAAAAAAAGCTTTGTACTTGTGTTATTGAGGATAATGGAGATTTTTCATGTTCTTTCGAAACAGACGAGACCACATATGTATTCATCCATTTGGGAGCATACGAAGCTTTTATTTTTGTAGAGCCGGGGAAAGAATATGATCTTTTGTTCCCGAAAATGAAAGAAAAAACATTGGCTGATGAGTTGAATCCTTATTTTGAACCAGTTCGGTACCATCTGGGAATTAAGAACTCTTCAGAATCAGAACTAAACTACCAGCTTGCTTTCTTCGATGCTGTTTACTTTAAAATGATCAAGGATAATTCATATTTAATTTATAGTAAGTCAAGCAAACTGAATGTTGACGGATCAATCCTAAAAGTAGATTCTCTTTTTTCAGATGTATCAAACAATTTTTTTAATGATTTTAAAAAATATAAATATGCTTCATTCCGTCATTTGTCTTACCAGGAAAAAATGAAGAGTATTTCTAATACATACTATTTAAACAACGAGGTACTTTATCAAAATCCTGCATATATGGATTTATTTAATCAGGTTTACGATGAGTATCTTTTATATTTTGGAAGAACTGAAACAGGAAAACAGATATACAATGATATTGGCAAATTAAAAAGCATAAAATCCTTAAAGCGAACTTTAGGTCTGGATTCGGTTTTAACAAATGATATATTAAAAGAACTTGTAATCTTAAAATGTTTACACGATGAATTCTATAACGACAAGTTTTCCCGATCGGCAATGTTAACTGTGCTTGACTCGCTTGAAGTTCAAACTAATATAAATGAGCATAAATTAATTGCTAAAAATATTCGTGAAAAGGTTACTAAACTTATGGTTGGATATAAACCTCCTGTTTTTGAATTATATGATCTGGACAGTAATTTGGTTTCTTTAAATTCTTATAAAGGAAGATATGTTTATTTAGGTTTTTGTACAAGCATTAGTTATGCATGTATTAAAGAGTTTGCCATGCTCGAAAAACTTTACGAAAATCATAAAGATCATTTTGAAATAGTTATAATCTGTATGGATGAAAGTCTTTCTCAAATGAAGCGATTTGTTGAGATGAAAGGATATTTATTCACATTCTTGTACTATGGTAATCAGCCCGATGTGTTTAAAGATTATGATATTAGAGCTTTCCCAACATATTATTTTATTGATAAAGAAGGTAAACTTGCAATTTCGCCAGCTCCTTCGCCGGATCAAAATGCCGAGTTTATTATATTTCAGAAAATGAGAGCAAGAGGTGATATTTGAAACTCAGAACCTGTCTGCCGACAGGCAGGCTCGAAACTATATTATCTTACCCTTTTTTAAAACCTCAATAATTGAAGGAAAAGTATTATTAATTACTTCATTAAGGTCGTCAATTTTAAACCATTTAGCTTCCGTAATATCTTCTTCCATTTGTGGTTTAGGTTTTTGGTTTCCCTTATGGAACATTTCATACCAGAATGTTCGTTTAAGAATATCTTTCTCATTTAATATATACGTATGATAGGTAATTTCAAGAAGTTTTAATATTTCAAGATTTCCTATTCCACATTCTTCTTCAACTTCTCTTATGGCTCCGATTTCCGGCAGTTCATTTTTTTCAAGCTTCCCTTTTGGCAAATCCCATTTACCTCGTCGATGAATCACTAAAATAGTATCATTATCGGCTTTTACCAATCCACCGGCTGCTTCGATAAGCTTATATAGTTTGGTGAATTTCTTAAAAGCATGGTTAATATCTTTATAAACAATATATAAACTGTTTAATTCAGAATTATTTAGGAAAATATTCAAAGCTGTTTTTAATTGCTTTTTATTCTTAAAGTAATGAATTTTAGTGCTGTTATTTTCAACACAATTACGATCATTTTCAACAAAAAAAACTGTTCGATCCTTGTAAAAAACTTTATACATTTGTGGTATGGAAAATTTAGAGAAAAAAATTGCTCAATCACTATTACAAATTAAGGCAATAAAGTTGCAACCTGCAAGTCCTTTTACCTGGGCTTCGGGCTGGAAATCGCCTATTTATTGCGACAATCGTAAAACATTATCATATCCTGAAATCAGAGATGAAATCAGAGACGGATTTATATAAATAATTAAAGAAAAATATGGAACACCGGATGTTATTGCGGGTGTTGCAACAGGTGCAATTGCAATTGGTGTTTTAGTAGCTGAAGCAATGAATGTACCTTTTATATATGTGCGTCCAAAACCAAAAGAACATGGATTGGGTAACATGATCGAAGGTGAAATTCCGGCAGGCAAAAAAGTTGTTGTTATTGAGGATTTAATCTCTACGGGTAAAAGTAGTTTAAAGGCTGTTGAAACTCTCAGAAATGCTGATGTTGAGGTGTTAGGGATGGTAGCGATTTTTAACTATGGTTTTAAGATTTCTGAGCAAAATTTTAAGGAGGCAAAGATTAATTTGTATACTTTAAGTAATTACGATGTTTTAATAAAAACTGCATTAGAATCTGAATACGTAAAAGAGTCAGATGTGGAAACTCTTGAAAATTGGAGAATAGATCCTGAAAACTGGAGGAAATAAATGAATTAGAAACTCGAAGTTAACAGGAAACAGTTGGCAGGAAGTAGTCCTGAAAACTTTCAAGAGCACTTAACGTTTGGCAATTCGCTGATTAAATCCTTAAAAACTGTCAATGCCTAAAATAAGTTGACCACTTTTAAGAACAAATTTAAACTTAAAAAGTGGAAAAATGGTAAGAAGAGAACAATTAAAAATGAGTACGTCAGAAAGACGTCGCAGAAAATTTAGTGACAGTTTCAAGATTCAA
>JAUWQL010000007.1 GCA_030611105.1 Bacteroidales bacterium | reverse complement strand
TCTAACCCAGTAAATATTTGCCAAGTAAAGAAAACTTTCTAGCTCTGTATTGCCCGAAGTTAAACACTATTTTTTATAATTATTTGATTATTAATAAAGAGCTTAAATAAAATTTGGATTACAACATAGAAGGTTATTAAGGAATTAGCTTTTAAAATTTTTAAAGATATTTTTCGTATCTTGGGTTTAAATTTTAATCCAAAATCAATGAAAAATCTATTCCGTTATTTGCTCTTTCTGTTAATTATTACATTAAGTCTTTCACTACAGAATAATGTCTTAGCACAAGAGCACGAAAAAGAAGAAACTGAAATATCAGTTCATCAGGATCAGACAAATACTCATGAAGAAGTTCATGCAGAAGAATCAGGACATACAGGAACTATGAGTCCGTTATTCTTTATTATTATTGCATTAATAATTGGAGCCGCAACACGTCATTTCCTTAAAAAAAGCCCCCTTCCCTTTACAGTTTCCTTATTGCTGATTGGTTTGGTTTTAGGAGTGCTGTCCCGAATGGGATATTTTGGCGAATGGAATATAATCGGATTAAAGCTAGATGCCACTTTTATGAGTGATGCTATTGGTTGGGCAGGAAATATTGATCCGCATCTAATACTTTATATCTTTTTACCTACTTTGATTTTTGAAGCAGCATTTGCAATGGATGTTCATACATTTAAAAAAACATCAGCAAATGCATTTATTCTTGCCGTTCCCGGAATCATAGTTGCTATAGTGCTCACTGCTTTAATCGTAGTTGGAATGAAAATGGTAGGAATCGGACTAAATAAATGGAGTTGGTCAATGGCCTTGCTTCTAGGTGCAGTTATTAGTGCTACCGACCCGGTTGCTGTTGTGTCAATACTTAAAGATGTTGGTGCAAGCAAAAAACTGGGAACACTTATTGAAGGCGAATCAATGTTAAATGATGGTACTGCAATTGTTATTTTCATGGTACTGCTTTTGGGTATTACAGGTGCAGGGTCTGATACTTCGCCAATAATAGAATTTTTCAGAGTAGCTGTTGGTGGTACTTTAGTAGGAATTATTATTGGTTATATTGTTATAGCATGGGTTAAAAAAGTGTTTAATGATGCATTAGTTGAAATAACCGTAATTGTTGCTGCTGCTTATATGACTTTCTTTGTAGCTGAACATTTCTTACATGTATCAGGTGTTCTTGGTTTAGTATCATTTGGTATATTTATGGCAAGTGTTGGCCGAACCAGAATTAGTCCTGAAGTAGAACACTTTCTTCACGAGTTCTGGGAATTATTTGCATTTATAGCGAATACATTGATTTTCTTAATTGTAGGTGTTGTTATTGCAAATAACATTGTATTTACCGCTAATGATTTCTTGATTTTATTAATATTATATGTTGGAATTCATATTGTTAGAGCCATTGTTATTGCAATTTTCTTCCCTGTTATGAGGAAAGTAGGTTATGGTTTATCAAGAAAAAATGCCTATGTTTTATGGTGGGGAGCTTTACGCGGAGCAATAGGATTAGCACTTGCTTTAATTGTTGTCGGTGAATCAAAAATTGATGGAACAATAAGAGAGCAATTCTTATTCTATACTGCAGGAATTGTAACTCTTACTTTAGTAATTAACGCTACAACTATTAAAGCCCTTCTTAGTTGGTTAGGATTAACTGATATACCTCCTGCTAAACAAAAAATGATTTTAAATGCTAAAAGTTATCTGCGGAATACTGCAGAAAATTCAATGGATAAACTAAAATCAGACCGGTTCTTAAGCAGAGCAAATTGGGAAAGCGTTAAAGCCTATTTACCGGAAGAACCTGAAAATATTGAAATTATACTTGACGAAGGAAAACATTCCAATTTGTACGAGACCAGAAGAAGGATTCTAGAAAAAGAGAAAAGTAGTTACTGGAATCAATTTAAAGAAGGCCTGCTAGGTCCAATTGCAGTTCGTAATTTGACCGATGCCATTAATGAAATTATTGATTCTGACGGGAAAATTCCCTTATCAGAAAGAAAAGATTTAGAACAACTATGGCAAACACCAAAGTTCCTTAACAAACTTCAGTCTATACCAATTCTGGATAAAATTTCTCAAAGATTCTTTTTTGAGCGATTAACTAACAGTTACGATGCAGCAAGAGGTTTTGTTGAAGCTCAATATGATACATTGAAACTGGCAGAAGGCATGGCAATAAGTTCTGATACCGAAGAATTAACAATAGATCAGGATCTGGCAACTATAGAAAGTGAAATTAATGAGAACAGAATACATGGTTTAACATTCTTAAGAAACCTTAAAAATACTTTCCCTGAAATTTATGATGCTATCGCAACACGCCAGGCAATACGTTCAAACCTAAATAGTGAATTAAAAATTGTTGAAAGATTACAAAAGAAAGGACAAATAGGTTCCGATGAAGCTCATAAAATGACTGAAAGTATTGAAGAACGAATGAAGAAACTTATTGACTCGCCTCCTGAAATAGTACCTCCTGAAAAAGCCAAATTATTGCAAGATATATCATGGCTAAAAGAACTTGATAAACCAATTTTTAATAAGGTTGTGAGCTTGTTCCAACATAGAAACTATGCTGTTGGAGAAAAAATTATAAAAGAACATGGACAAGTTGATGGATTATATGTTATTGCTCGTGGATCTGTAAAAGTAACTATTAATAAGAAGCTTATTGATATTTTAGGAAGAGGAAGTGTTATTGGTGAAATTGCCGTCCTTACTAATGTTCCAAGAACTGCTACTGTAACAGCAGAATCGCCTGTTACAGTACTTAGACTTACTGCTGTAAGTATGCAACAAGTGATTCATGACAATCATACTTTAGAAGACAAATTATGGCAAATTGCTGCTCCACGTTTGGCTGAAAATATAATCTCGGAACACGAGCCTTATAACAAAATGCAACACGCAGAAGTACAGCGACTATTATCAAAAGGAGAATTAGTCCTGGCTAAGAAGGTAAAAAATATTGATATAGAAGATAAATTGGCAATCCTCATTACAGGAAAAGCTATTAAATCTAATAATGAAAATGTGGAAGCTCCTTGTTTGATTAATGATAAATCAATAACATTAAGTAGAGATAGCAGATTGTTAATTTGCTCTAAAAAATAATTGTATATTTTTATTATTAAACTAAAAGCATCAGGTTATTACTTGGTGTTTTTTATTTATTCAAATTTTATATTCGGAATTTAATTAGCAATGTATATTTAACGTAAATATCTAATTTCAAACTATATAAAACATTCTATGAAATAAAATTTGTTTATTCTATTATTTCAGAAATTGGATTGCCAACTGAAGCATTTGGCGAAGTTATCTTAAGTATCCATGCAATTGTTGGGGCAATATCTATTACTTCTGTGGGTCTGTCTATTCGAATACTTTTAACTTTCCACCCGTACCAGATTAAAGGAACATGAGTATCGTATTCATATCCCGATCCTGATTTTGTTACATATCCATTTTTTTCAATCCAGCCGGGTTCAAGGTTTATTATCACATCACCCGAGCGTTTTTGATGGAAACTGTTTTGAATTTTTTGATTAATACCGGACCCAAAATTCGTTGAATTTATTGTTGATGCAGGGAGTGCATTTGCCACACCGGTAAACTGAACCATAAAGTTGGCCACTTTGTTTTGAATCTCATTTAAATCAACACCGGTATTGTCTATTAATTGCTGATTAAAATATATCTGTCTTGAATGATATGACTTTACCCATTCTCCTTCCTGATATACAATACTCAAATAACTATTAAGTAAAGTAACAGCCTTGGCACCATCAAATACACCTGCATTTTGTTTTTTAGAAATAAGATATTCAGGAACATCAGAAACTCCTCTGTCGGATGTTATATAAATCAAAGTATTCTCCAACCCTATTTCATTATCAAGAAAACTTATAAGGTGTTCCAAATCTTTATCTAATCTCAAAAATAAATCTTCTATTTCAACAGATCGAGGGCCAAATAATTCTCCACTGTAATTTGTTGCAGAAAAACTGATTGTAAGAAAATCTGTAAAATTATCTTTCCCTAAATTCTCGTTAACTATTGTCGATACAGCAAAATCCTTGGTGTAAGTATTTCCAAACGGAGTATATTTTAGATATTTAAAATTTCCGGATCGATTTCTCAAATATGATAAATCATACGGAAAAGTATAACGATAATTTCTAAAACCTATTTCAAAATCACTATCGTCGGGTAAACTATATTTATAATTATTTTCTAAGGAATACATACTTGCCCAGTTCCTTCTCATATATACCTCCTGAAATCCTTTTGCATTAAACTCCTTTACCCATGCCGGCAAAGTATCGGTATAATAGTTCCCTGTTATCCATCCACCATCATGATTATTAAACCAAAATGTGTAGTCTGCTAATCTTCCTCCTGAAATCACGGCAGAAACAGGATTCAAAGAAATAGAAATTACTTTAGAGCTATCATTGGTAGCCAGTTTCAATTCATCTCCAATAGTAGAGCTTATTATATTTTTAGGAGTAAAATTCCCCATTGAAATCTCTCCATTTATTAAATTAAATTTTGATTCGTCGGCACAACCAACAGTTTTACCTGTTAATCGATTATACCAGGTATCTGAGATAATTCCGTGATAATTAGGATATGTTCCTGTTACTATACTTGCCTGACCTACACCATTCTGTGTAATTAAATAATTGTGGTGAGTTTGAGTACAAAAAGCTCCATGGTTTATTATTTTTTTAAAACCATTTTCTCCAAATGAATCCCAGTAGCGAAGAAGCATTTCATAGCGCATTTCTTCAATTACAATTCCAACAACTAATTTTGGCGGTTTATTAAGTTGATTCTGAGCTTGCAATATACTAAACCCGAATAAAATAAAAAGACTAAGTAATATTGATTTTGTAGAATATTTTCTTTTGTGCATTTCTTAAATTTAGAAATTTTTAAATACTTCGTGCTAAAATAAACAAAACTCCAACACCTAAGAATATACTTACTAATATATTTGCAGTGGCAAAGTAATAATTTCCTGATCGTAATAATTCAAAAGTCTCATAACTAAATGTTGAGAATGTACTAAATCCTCCACAAAATCCAACAATTAAAAGTGCTTTAATAGTTGGCGATATAATAAGTTTTTCTGTTGTTAGAAATAGTATAACACCTAAGATTAAAGTACTTACAACATTAGCCGTTAAAGTTCCTACAGGATTAATTTCTTTAAAATCTGAAGTGACAAATTTTGATATCCCAAATCGAGTTACACTACCCAATCCACCACCAATAAAAATTGCAAATAATGTATTCATCTTTTAATTATGTAAATTTGACTAAAGCATGATATATTAAGTATATCTTTTATTTTGATTTTTTAACAAGTCCATAGTATCAAGAATGAAATAAGAACGTACGATTTTTTACTCTTGATACTTGATACTAAAATCTTTCTGTTTTTACTTTCATGTTTCAATTCACTCATACTGCTTTCTTCAACAGCATCCTGCATACCTTATAACCTTATACCGCATACCTATTTAAACATTAAACCTGATATGTAAAATATCGCCATCATCGACAATATAATTTTTACCTTCGACATGAAATTTCCCGGCTTCTTTCACTTTAGTTTCAGAACCTATTGTAATAAAATCATTGTATTTCATAACCTCTGCACGAATAAAGCCACGTTCCAAATCGCTATGAATTGCTCCTGCAGCTTGTGGTGCACTCATTCCTTTTTTAATTGTCCATGCCCTTATTTCCTTTGGTCCAACAGTAAAAAACGACATTAAATTTAATGATGAATATGCACCACGAATTAATCTATTTACACCTGGCTCTGTCAATCCTGCATCAGTTAAAAATTCATTTCTGTCTTCAATATCTTCCAAATCTGCTATTTCTGCTTCCAGTTTGCCTGCAATCACGAGTATCTCAGTATTCTGATTTTTCAAAGCTTCTTTAACTTTATCAACATAAGCGTTCCCTGAAACTGCCGAAGCATCATCAACATTACAAACGTAAATTACAGGTTTTGCAGTTAAAAGAAATATATCATCAATATGTTTTTTATCCGTATCTGAAATCTGATAATCACGTACATTTTGCATTGACTCTAAATGCTCTTTGAAGCCATTTAAAACCTCAACACCATGTTTGGCATCTTTATCTCCTGTTTTTACAAGCTTTTCGTATCGTTGAATTTTCTTTTCAACTGATTCCAAATCTTTTATCTGTAATTCAAAATTAATGGTTTCTATATCTCTAACAGGATCAACAGAACCATCAATATGAGGAAGGTTTTCATCATCAAAACATCTTAATACATGAATTAAAGCATCGGTATTTCTGATATCTCCCAAAAATTTATTCCCTACACCTTCACCCTGATTTGCACCCTTTGTTAAACCAGGAATATCAACTATCTCAACAGTCGCAGGAATAAGCTTTTCTGTAGATTGAAGTTTTTCAAGTTCAAATAATCTATTATCTGGCACATTAACAATTCCAATATTTGATTTATTCGTACTAAAGGCAAAGTTTGTTGTTTCAACTTTTGAATTCGACATACAATTAAAAAGAGTTGATTTGCCAACATTTGTTATACCAATTATACCACACTGTAAACTCATAATATTAAGTTTTAATACAAACTAATGAAGGCTCAAAATTACACTTTTTCAGCATTCTAAAAAGTGCTTAGTAATAAAAATCAAACATCATGAATATATTTAAAACATGTTAATAATAAATTAAAAACATAATTCGAATATTATTTTGAAAAACCGTATTTTTATGACCTTGTTTAATAAATTTTATGAATTCAATTATAAATTATATTTAATTATAAAATGTCTGATATTCAAAACTTAAAACAAATAGCATCGCAAGTACGCAGAGATATAGTAAGAATGGTTCATGCACAAAATTCTGGTCACCCGGGAGGGTCATTGGGATGTACAGATTTTATCACAGCACTTTATTTCGAAATTATGGATCATGATCCAATAAATTTTGATATGGATGGTAAAGATCAGGATATATTCTTTCTTTCAAACGGACATCTTTCCGCTTTATGGTACAGCGTTTTAGCTCGTACCGGGTATTTTAAACTTGAAGAACTTTCAACATTCAGAACATTAAATTCCAGGTTACAGGGACATCCAACCACAAAAGAAGGATTACCCGGAATACGGATTGCTTCAGGTTCTTTAGGACAGGGATTATCGGTAGCTTGCGGAGCAGCAATTACTAAAAAACTGAATAACGATTCTAAATTGGTTTTTTCGCTTCACGGAGATGGAGAATTACAAGAAGGTCAAATTTGGGAAGCAGCAATGTTTGCAGCACAGCACAAAATTGATAATTTAATAGCAACAGTCGATTATAATGGCAAACAAATTGATGGCCCTGTTGATGAAATTATTTCTCTGGGAAACCTAAGAGCTAAATGGGAAAGTTTTGGCTGGCATGTGCTAGAAATGAATGGTAATGACATGGCTGATGTTGTTAAAACCATTAATCAGGCAAAAACAATTACTGGTAATGGAAAACCTATTATAATTTTAATGAAAACTGAAATGGGTATGGGTGTCGACTTCATGATGGGAACACACAAATGGCATGGTGTAGCACCAAATGATGCACAACTCGAAACAGCACTTAATCAGTTAAAAGAATCTTTAGGAGATTATTAAATTATATAAAGTTGAACAAATAAAAATTTAGGATTATGAAAAACATTGTAATTATTGCTCATGATGTGAAAAAGCCCGAGATGGTTCAATTTTTAAATGACCGCAAAGATTGGATTTTTGGTGTAAATCTAATTGCAACAGGAAGAACTGCAGAATATGTTGAATCACAAGGGATAAAAGTAGAACATTATAGCCCGGGTGAATCTGGTGGATATCTAGAAATTACCGATAGAATTAAACGTAATGAAATTGATATCGTGATATTCTTGCGCGATCCTTTAATTAAACAAGGACATCATGAAGATATTCAGTTATTACTAGAAGCTTGTAACATGTATAACATCCCACTGGCAACAAATTATGCCAGTGCCGAATTAATAATTCTTGGACATATAAAAAAGGAAGATTACGAACGAAGAAAATCAATGGAAGACTAATCAGAACTGAAAATTTTTCAATATAAATTAAAATCAACAATTGAAAATACTAATCAAATACATATCAATTTTATTTTTTGCGTTTAGCACAATTTATTTACAGGCTCAAAAAAGCAAATCTGAACCCACCACTTCTCGAATTTTATTCGTATTCGATGCATCTCAAAGCATGTATGGAACATGGGAAAGTGGCAGGAAAATTAGCATTGCACGAAAATACTTAATTCATATTATTGATAGCCTGGAACAAATGGACAATATACAAATGGCATTAAGAGTATATGGCCATCAAAGTCCGGTTCCTCCACAAGATTGTAATGATACAAAACTTGAAGTTCCTTTTAAACCCGGAAATGCCGGAGAAATCAGGCAAAAACTTCGTTCTCTTATACCCAAAGGGACAACCCCTATTGCTAATTCTCTGGAGTTAGCTGCGAACGATTTTCCTCCCTGCAAAGACTGTCGTAATATATTAATACTAATAACTGACGGAATCGAAGCATGTGATGGTGATCCATGTCAGGCATCTCTGAATCTACAAAAGAAAGGAATTATTCTAAAACCTTTTGTAATTGGCATAGGCATAGATCCTAATTTCGAAAAAACATTTGAATGTGTAGGACACTTCTACAATACGCCGAACGAGGAAAAATTCCGAGAGGTTTTAGGAATAGTTATTTCCAGAGCTTTAAATTCAACAACAGCACAGGTTAACCTGCTTGATATTAACGGCATGCCAACCGAAACAGACGTAAATATGACTTTCTTTGATCATGTTTCGGGTAAAGTTAAGTATAACTTCGTGCATACGATCAATTACATGGGCAATCCCGATACGCTGATAATCGATCCTTTAATAACATACGATCTTGTAGTTCATACTTTGCCTGCTGTAAGAAAAAGTAATATAATCCTGGCAGAAGGCAAACATAATATGATCGGAGTTAATACTCCCCAGGGATTTTTGAAGATTTCATGTCCCGGAAGTAATCAATACAAGGATTTAGATATAATTGTCCGTCGGGATAAAAAACCTAAAACCTTAAATATTCAGAAAAACAGTACAATAGAAAAATACCTTGTAGGTGAATATGATTTGGAAATATTATCTATTCCCAGAGTTTATGTTGAAAATGTAAAAATTGAACAAAGCGGTACTACAAATATTGAGATACCACGTCCTGGTATAGCAAATTTCTCACTTGCTTCGAGTGGATATGGGAGTATCTATATTGAGACAGCAGATACCTTAAAATGGGTTTATAATCTTGATCAGAAAACATTACATCAAAATATCATTATGCAACCTGGAAATTACAGGGTTGTGTACAGGCCTAAAAATACAAAACAAGCAATATATACAATTAATAAACGATTTACGATAAAATCAGGATCATCAAAAAAAATAGTACTTTATTAGATAAAATTCGAAACTTGAAACTTGAAATTATGAGAAATGTCATCCCGAAAATTTCCGGGACTAATTTCTGCATATTAAATTAAAAAATACAAATAACAAAAAAGACTTCAACAACAAAAGATGAGAAAATTCAATTATAAAGACAAGAAAGATACACGATCAGGTTTTGGTGCCGGATTGTATGAACTGGGAAAGAAAAATAAAAATGTAGTTGCTTTATGTGCTGATCTTATTGGCTCATTAAAAATGAATCAGTTTGCCGATGAGTTTCCCGAAAGATTCCTTCAATGTGGTATTGCCGAAGCAAATATGATTGGAACAGCCGCAGGATTAACCATTGGTGGAAAAATCCCTTTTACAGGAACATTTGCAAATTTTGCTACCGGGCGTGTTTACGACCAAATAAGACAATCGGTAGCATATTCAGGTAAAAATGTCAAAATATGCGCTTCACATGCAGGACTGACGCTTGGTGAAGATGGAGCTACTCACCAAATCATGGAAGATATTGGTTTAATGAAAATGCTTCCCGGAATGGTCGTTATTAATCCTTGCGATTATAATCAAACAAAAGCAGCAACTATTGCAATAGCTGATTACGTAGGACCAGTATATCTTCGATTTGGACGACCAAAAGTACCTAATTTTACACCTGAAGATCAAAAATTCGAAATAGGAAAAGCAGTATTACTAAATGAAGGATCTGATGTAACAATTATTGCCACTGGCCATTTAGTCTGGAAAGCTATTGAAGCTGCCGAGATATTGGAACAAAAAGGAATTTCTTCTGAAATAATTAATATACATACCATTAAACCTTTAGACACAGAAGCTGTCTTATCATCTGTCTCAAAAACAAAAGCAGTAGTTACAGCAGAAGAACATATGATGAATGGTGGTTTAGGAGATTCTATTGCTCAGCTATTAAGCCGTAAATTACCTGCTCCAATCGAAATGGTTGCTGTTGACGACAAGTTTGGTGAAAGTGGCAAACCTGAAGAGTTGCTTACAAAATATGGTATTGATACTGATAATATAGTTTCTGCTGTTGAATCAGTGCTAAAAAGAAAATAAAATTATCTTTGTAATCGCCTATTAATTAATCTAGTTCTCTTTCTCTGCATTATGTCAGAATACAGCGATAAGGAGTTATTATTACTCTTTAAAGACATCGAAAGACGCAATTATGCTTTTAACCTGATAGTTAGAAAATATCAGCAGAAGCTGTATTGGCATATTCGTAAAATAGTTATTAAACACGAGGATGCAGATGATATTTTACAAAATACATTTATTAAAGTATGGAAGGGGCTGGAAGGGTTCAGAGAAGATTCAAAATTATATACATGGCTCTACAGGATCGCAACAAATGAATCGCTAACATTCTTAAAACAACAAAAAACAAAATACTTATTGCCAATTATTGATTACGAAAATCACTTGAAAGAAACCCTTGAAAGTGATGAGTATTTTAATGGGGACGAAATACAACGTAAACTTCAAAAGGCAATTTTAGATTTGCCAGAAAAACAAAGAATTGTTTTTAACTTGAAGTATTTTGATGAAATGAAGTACGATGAAATGTCAAAAATTCTTAAAACATCTGTAGGAGCATTAAAAGCATCGTATCATCATGCTGTAAAGAAAATTGAGAATTATTTTAAAGAAGATTAAACTATTAAAACATTAGAATGTCAAAAAGACAGGGGAAACAAATTAGGGGAATTTAATAATGGAAAATTTTAACAAGAAGTTGGAAGAATTGAAGGGAAATAATAATAATCCGTTTTCTGTTCCTAAAGGATATTTTGAAGACTTTCCTACAAAAATACAGGAAAGAATTATATCCGATAACAAGGAATATGCTTGGGCTATTAAACTGTTCAGGTTTATAAAACCTCAATTTGCTTTGGGTTTTATAATTATTGGATTTGCAGTTATAGCAATTACAACAATTAATTTTATTCTTTCGAACAGGACAAACGCTGGTATTGACTCTGATTTATATACCAGGATAATTGAGGTGGATGCTTCTGAATTTTCTGAGCAACATTTTATTGATGTTTTGCTTGAAGATGAGAAAAAAATTGATGATCATAAGAAAGAAGAATCGGATTTCTATATTCATTACCTTGTTGATGAAAATATAGATTATGGAACTTTAATTGATGAATTATAAAAATAAATAAAATGAAATATTTAAGATCATTCATTTTACTTGTTTCGTTGATGGTATTTACAATTTCTTTAAATGCCCAGGAAACACAATCAAAATCGGATAAAGAACAAGAATTCAAATCGCAAAAGATTGCATTCTTCACCGATAAAATTGGCCTTACACCGGAAGAAGCCCAGATTTTTTGGCCTGTTTACAATGATTACTGGGCTAAGAAAAACAAAATAATTGCTGATCGTAAAGAAAAGATGACATATTTTGCCGATCATAGCGAGAATATGAGTAACGACAAAATGATAAAGTATGCCGATCAATACATTCGTTACGAAATAGAGCTGGCAGAATTATTAGATGAATATCACAAAAAATTTAAGAAGATTTTACCTATCAATAAAGTAATGAAAATATATCTTGCCGACTACGAATTTAAAACCTACCTCTTGAAAAAAATTCGAGAAAGTGGTAAAAGCAAGGATAATAAATAGTTGACTAGCACTATGTGCTCTATTTATTTTTTCTCATAATCATTTAGAGTAATAAAAAAAGTTCCGATCCCGATAATTATCGGGAGGAACTTTTTGCTTTATAAAAAGATATTGATGCCTCTTATTCAAGACTTCCAACTACTTTCTCAACTTCTTCAAGAATTTCACAAGATTTAACCAGTTCTTTCATTGCTGTATGATCAGGATATAACGGACGATCAATCTCCAAGAAATCAACATATTTCCTGATCACTTCTTTAGCTTTTGTAACTCCTTTACCAAAACTATACTCACGAAAATCTAATGCCTGAGCAGCGGCCATGAATTCAATTCCAAGAATTCCATAAGCATTATCCATAATCTGGAAATTTTTAATTGCTGTATTCATACCCATAGAAACAAAATCTTCCTGGTCAGCGGCAGCAGGGATTGATTGAATTGATGCAGGCATACAAAGAATTCTTTGCTCAACAATTTGCATATCGGCAGTATACTGACTTAACATTAAACCAGAGAACATTCCTGCTCCTTTAGTTAAAAATGCAGGTAAGCCAACACTTAATGCAGGATTATTTAATCTGTTCATTCTTCGTTCCGACATAACACTAATCATTGTAATAGCAGCACCTATCATATCCATTGGTAATGAAACCGGAGATCCCTGGAAATTTGCTCCTGATAATTGCATGTTTTCTTCCGGAAAGAAAATCGGGTTATCTCCTACTCCGTTCAATTCAATTTCGACCTGAGAACGAGCCCAGCGCACTGAATCATGAGCAGCACCAATAACCTGAGGAGCTGAACGCATTGAATATGCATCCTGAACTTTACACTTAACCTTACCTTCTTTCAGATCACCACCTGAAACCAATTTATTTATTGCAACAGCACTACGAACAGCGCCCTGAAATCCACGTACTTCGTGTAATTTTGCAGTATAAGGTTTCATATTAGCTTTAAGAGCTTCAAGCGACATGGAAGCAGCAATCTCTGCTTGTTTTAACCATCTGTTTGTATCATACAATAAAATTGCACTCATCGCAGTTAAAAGATTTGATCCATTGATAGCCGCCAGACCATCACGAGCTTCTAATCCTGGAATTGGTATTCCGGCTTTATCCATTGCCTCTTTCCCGTCAAGTAACTCTCCATTATAATATGCTTCACCTTCACCCATTAATAATAAAGCTATTTGCGACATAGGAGCTAAATCGCCACTGGCACCAACAGAACCTTTTTGACATACAAAAGGAGTAACACCTTTATTAAGCATATCAACCAGGGTTTGAGTAATAACTAAGCGACAACCGGAATTACCATGAGCATGAACATTAATACGACCTAACATTGCACCACGAACATATTCTAATGGAGCAGGATCGCCAATACCTGCAGCATGATTGTATATTAAATATTTTTGGAAATCTTTTACCTGGTCATCATTTAAAACGACTTCGGAAAACTCACCAATACCAGTATTAACACCATACATAATTTCGTTTGCTTCGATTTTTCTCTCGAGCATATCACGACATATGTTAATTCTTTTAACAGCATCGGGATGAAGTTCCACTTTTCGCCCATTACGACCAACTTCAACAACACTTTCGATAGTTAATCCACTACCTTTAATAATTAATTTGTCCATAATAAGTTTGATTTATTTATTTTGTTAAATAAAAGGGTTAGCTAAAAAATAATAAAATGAAAATCGAATTGTTTTGGGATTAAAACATTGCGGATCTGTTAATTTTTATAAGAAAGTCAAGAATCCAATGTTTCATAATCTTGAAGATTAATTGCACAATTTAAGAAAAGCAAATTGAAGTTCCTAAAATTTCACTTTTTTTAAGATTTAAAATAAAAATGCTACTTTCGTAAAAATTAATTTAAAGTTATATTTTATCATATATTCATGAAAAATATATTTTCATTTTTAATTGTATTTTTTGTTGCAACAACATTATTTGCACAAACCAATATGCCTGAAAACCTGCGGCATAAGAACTTTGCAAAAGAACGTTTACGTAAACAATATCATGAAAATGATATGATGCAAAAACGGTTATTAGAAAGAAAAAAAGAGTATTTGCATAAGCATAAAAAGAATAGCTCAAAATCAAACTATAAGGGTAAAGCAAATGAGCAAGACTCTCTTGCTTTGGTAGCTCTTTACAATGCTACAGACGGAGATAACTGGTATATAAACAATAATTGGCTCACTGGCAGTGTGGCAAATTGGTGGGGAATTTATTTAGACGGGAACGGCAGAGTTACAGAAATTCATTTAATGGCTAATGAATTAAGCGGAAATATCCCTACTGAAATTGGTAATTTAACGAGCGTAACACAGCTTGATTTAGATTATAATCAATTAACCGGAAGTATCCCTGTTGAAATTGGTAATTTAACGAATGTAATAGAAGTTAATTTAGGTGATAATCAATTAAGCGGTAGCATCCCTACTGAAATAGGTAATTTAACGAGCGTAACACAGCTTGATTTATATTATAATCAGTTAACCGGTAGCATTCCTGCTGAAATTGGTAATTTAATGAGTTTAATTGTGCTTAGTTTAAGTAAAAATCAATTGAGCGGTAGTATCCCTAAAGAAATTTGGAATTTAACGAGTTTAGCATCGCTTACGCTAGATAATAATCAATTAACCGGTATCATTCCTGCTGAAATGGGTAATTTAAAGAATTTAAGCTGGCTTACTTTGGATGGTAATCAGTTAATCGGCAATATTCCTGCTGAAATGGGTAATTTAAAGAATGTAAAAGTGATTCGTTTAAGTGATAATCAATTAAGCGGCAGTATTCCTGCTGAAATAGGTAATTTAATGAATTTGAAATATCTTTATTTGAATAATAATCAGTTAAGCGGAAGTATCCCTGCTGAAATAGGCAATTTAGCAAGTTTAGACTACCTTATATTAAATCATAATCAATTAACAGGGAGTATCCCAGCTGAAATTGGAAATTTAACGAGTTTAAAAGATTTTTATTTAAACAATAATCAATTAAGTGGTAGTATTCCTGCTGAAATGGGTAATTTAATGAATTTGGAATATCTTTATTTGAATAATAATCAGTTAAGCGGAAGTATCCCTGCTGAAATTGGTAATTTAACTGGTTTAAAAGAACTTTTTTTACATAATAATCAAATAAGTGGTAGTATTCCTACTGAAATTGACAATTTAACGAGTTTAGAAAAACTTTATTTATACGAAAATCAATTATCTGGTAACATACCAACTGAAATCGGTAACTTAACAAGTTTAACAAATCTTTATTTACATTCAAATCAATTAAGCGGAAGTATTCCTGTTGAAATTGGAAATTTGACAAGCATAGAATGGCTTCATTTAAATGACAATCAATTTTATGGATTACCCGATTTATCCACCATAACAAATATGTATAGATTGGAAATTTTTAATAACAAATTTACTTTTGAAGATATTGAGCCTAATGTTAATGTAGCAATTTTTTTTAATTACTCACCACAAGCAAAAGTAGGTGATGTTCAACATTACACACCTAATACTGGTGACAATTTAGATTTAAGTGTGGTTGTTGGAGGAACTGTCAACACATATCAATGGTTTAAAGATAGTGTAGAAATTAGCGGTGCTACAAACAGTACATATTCTATAACTAATTATAACAACACAAATGATTCCGGAGTATATATGTGTAAAATTAATAATACCATAGCTGCTGAATTAACACTAGAATCAAGAAATATATATGTTGGAATAGATGTTACTACATTTGATATTTCAGCGAGTGTTAATCCAGAAAGTTGGGGAACATTCTCAGGAGATGGAGCACATAACGATGGTGCAACTGCAGAATTAACGGCTACACCAAATACCGGATATGATTTTGAAAACTGGACTGAAGATGGAAAAATAGTTTCCGTGAATTCCATATACAGTTTTATTGTGGATTCAAGCAGAACTCTTGTTGCTAATTTTGATAATACATTTGATATAATAACAAGTGCAAATCCAACCGAATATGGAACAGTAAATGGTGCAGGAATATACGAGTATGGTGCAACTGCTGAATTAGCAGCAACACCGGAAACAGGATGCCGATTTGTAAACTGGACCGAAGATGGTTCAGAAGTTTCTTTTGATTTGACATACAGTTTTACAGTAACAGAAGACAGAACTCTAGTTGCTAATTTTGAAGATCCTACTTCAATTTCTGAATTGGAAAACAATGTGTCATTTATAGTATATCCTAATCCTGCAAAAGATTTTGTTAATATTCAATTAAATAATATTGAATTCAATAATAATCTGGATGTTCAGTTAAATCTATTTGATTCTCTCGGACGAAAACTGGAAGTAAGTACAGGTCTGATCAATTCCAGTATTATTCAAATAGATGTTTCGGATAAACCAGGAGGTATTTATTACCTCCAAATAGGAATTAATAATAAGATTATTAAAACTGCAAAATTGATTATTAGTAAATAACTGCGTATTCAATAAAATTATTTTGCTAATATTTTCTGAGTTTGGCTAAATGCGGGACTTTTTTATTCGTTTTCATATGTACAAAAAAGCGCCCCAATAATTTGAGGCGCTTTTTGAAATATTCTTTAATAAAAAATATTATTGTTCAACTATCTCAACTCGTCTGTTTTTTGCTTTTCCCTCATCCGTTGAGTTAGTAGCTACAGGAGACATAGAACCGGCCCCGGTTGGTTTCAATTGATCTTTATTGACACTATATTTTTCAACTAACTCATTCACTATAACATTAGCCCTGTCAGCTGACAATTTAATATTCGCTTCAAAGTCTCCAACATTATCTGTATGACCCACAATTAAATATTGCTTTTCCGGATTAGCTATTAAAAAATTGGCGATGTTTTTCAAAGCAGCTGCTGATCTTGGATTTATTTCAGATTTGCCTGTTTCAAAAAGAATATCGTAAATTGCAATATGACCTTCAGCAATCATACTTTCGCTAATATTAACTGCTGATACCATATCCATATCCATCGGTTTAGTTTCAATAGTTACCAGATGATAACATATATCGTATTCTCCTTTACCTGCTGCAACAACAACAAAATAATCTACATCTTCTGAATGAATTATACCGCAAAAATATTGGTAAGCTTTAAATACATTATAATTATAATCGTTGATGGCGGGGTGAGGATGTCCATTCACTTTCATAAAAGCATTAATGCCTTCTTGCGATTGACCGGAGAATAATACTTGTCCACCGGACTCAGCTACTGCTTTTTCATAATTTTTTATTATTTCTAAAGCAGAACGTCCCTTAGGAGCACGAAAAAATCTATTATGAATATATCCTTCAATCTTAGTAATCTTCGCCTTTCCTTCTGAGGTTTTGCCTGTACTTACATAAAACTCACCATATCCAAGTTTATCATTATAACTTAACGTACTACCATGATATGGCACAGCAATAACAGCTTGTTCTTCTATTTCTTCTGCTTCAATAATATCCTGAGTTATTAATGTTGTATTATCAAAAGCTGTCATATATATTGAAGCAAAAACAGTTTTCCCGTCCTTAGTTATTTTACCTATAATTAAACTATGATCTCTACATCTCTGAGTACCAAAAGCAAAACCAAATTTAGAGTTCCCTAAAGTACTATAGTACTTTTTATAAAATGTTTGTGATGAGATTCCCAACTCTTCACCATCCAAAGCTAAAACAATCTCAAAGCCAGCATTTTCAAGCTTTGTTTTATACATTTTAAGTAAATAAGTTGAATTGTTATCTGGGCTAACTTTATATTGATATCTTATTATCTTTCCTTCGAGTTTAGTGAAAGCTTCCCAATGTAAATAACTATCGTTAGAATTAACTGGCAGTTTATATTTTTCCCATTTGGCAACTTTTTCATATACTTTTTCTGCTCCTTCAAAACGACTTAATAGAGGATAATCTTTTTCTTGTTCTGTTTCTTCTTTCTGAGCTTTTTCCTTTACTTCTTTTTCTTTTTTTGATTTCTTAACCTCTTTTGATGCTCGATTTAATGCTCCTGAAACATTAATTTGTGCATACATTGAAGGAGAAATGATAATTAATAATCCTACGATTAATAGTAAACTACATTTTCTCATAATAATTTATATTTAAATGATAATTAATAATAATTTTAATATTACTGTCAAATAAACTACCTCGCTGCAAGCTGACGAGGTATCTCAATGAAATAATTTATTTTCCATACGCACCAAAATGCGGGGAATATAACCCTTGAGATTCCTCGACTATCGCTCGGGATCAGTTCGGCTAGATGATTTTGATTACAAAATCATAGTCTCACTGATTTAAAAATAGAATTCACAATATAATAAAAACAAATTAAAGTTCCTAAAAATTTTACATGTCCTATAAACTAAGAAAGCGCCCCAATAATTTGAGGCGCTCTATAATATTTAAAATACTACAATTCTATTCTTCCGATAAATCCAATTCTACTTCTTGTAAATACTCAACAGATCGGGCAATATCATCGTACATGGTTTTATCGTTTTTGATAAACTTCACCTTTTTACGGTAATCTTTCACAAATTTTTCTATAAATGGCGATGATTTTGCAGGACGTTGAAACTCCAATGCCTGAGCTGCACTGAACAACTCAATGGCTAAAATTCTTTCCAGGTTAAGAGCAACCTGGTAAGCTTTTGTTGCAGCATTCGCTCCCATGCTCACATGATCTTCCTGTCCTTGCGATGATTCTATAGTATCAACAGAAGCAGGAGTTGACAATTGTTTGTTTCTGCTAACAATAGATGCAGCTGTATATTGCGGAATCATAAATCCACTATTCAATCCGGGATTTGCAACTAAGAAATGTGGTAATCCGCGTTTCCCGGCAAGTAATTGATAAGTTCTTCGTTCTGAAATACTTCCCAATTCAGCCATTGCAATACATAAATTGTCTAATGCCAAAGCCAATGGTTGTCCGTGAAAATTTCCAGCTGATATTATTAAATCCTCATCAGGGAAAATAGTTGGATTATCAGTAACTGCATTTATTTCATTATTGAAAACATAAGAAACGTAGTTTATAGAATCTTTCGAGGCTCCATGCACCTGCGGAATACAACGGAACGAATATGGATCCTGAACATGAACTTTAGGTCGATTAATAAGTTCACTTCCCTCAAGTAACCTTCGCATTCTTCGTGCAGTTTTTATTTGCCCTAAATGATGGCGAATCTGATGAACAGAGTCATGAAATGGTTCAATTCTTCCATCGAAAGCATCCAAAGAAACTGCGCTAATAACATCGGCTAATTGAGATAGTTTCCACACTTTTAATGTTAAATAAACACCATGAGCACTCATAAACTGAGTTCCGTTTAATAATGCTAAGCCTTCTTTTGATTTTAAACCAATCGGCTCCCATTTCATTTTTTTAAGTAAATCTTCACCAGACATTCTTTCGCCTTTAAAAATAACCTCACCTAAACCAAGCATTGGCAAACTCATGTGCGCCAGTGGAGCCAAGTCACCTGAAGCACCTAAAGAACCATACTGATATACAATAGGTAAAATATTATTATTAAATAAGTCAATTAATCTCTCTACTGTTGATAATTGTACTCCTGAATGTCCATATGACAATGATTGAATCTTCAATAAAATCATAATCTTTACAATCTCAACAGGAATTTCATCACCAGTACCACAAGCATGTGACATAACCAGGTTTTGTTGGAGCTTTCCTAAATCTTCACGAGAAATTCTCTTATCATACAATGCACCAAATCCGGTATTAATACCATAAATTGTCTCGTCCTTACTATCCATCTTTTGATCTAAGTATTCACGGCATTTTATTATATTATTTTTTGATTGCTCAGAAAGAGCCAGTGTAAATCCTTCTTTTAAAATCTGATCAATTCTGTCAAAAGTTAATTGATCATTAGATATATAATGCACTTTTTTCATGTCCAATATGTATTAAATATGAAAACTAAAATTTTTAAATAATTAATAAATAAACGAAATATTATTTATTAGATTCATGGAAATCGAATATCGCCGCCAGCTACAAAAATAGGATGTCTGGGACTAATTTCACTAAATATTAGATTTTCATATTCCATTTTTAAGATAATTTTTGAAGCAGTTTTTCGAACTTCATTTCAGACTGATCTCCACTTTGCATATCTTTAACATTCAATACTCCTTTTCCCATTTCGTTTTCACCTACCAATATAACAAAAGGAATATTTTTATTATTGGCATAAGTCATTTGCTTTTTCATTTTAACAGATTCCGGATAAATCTCAGAATTTATTCCATTCTCTCTTAGTTTTTGAAGTAATGGAAGACAGTATTTTTCTTCTTTTTCGCCAAAATTCACAAACATCACTTTTGTTGAAGCGACAATCTCTTTTGGAAAAACATCCAGTTGTTCCATTACATCGTAAATACGATCGGCACCAAATGAAATACCAACACCAGAAACATCTTTTAAACCAAACACACCGGTTAAGTCGTCGTAGCGACCACCACCACAAAGACTTCCAATAGCAACATCTTTTGACTGAACTTCGAAAATTGCTCCTGTATAATAGTTTAATCCGCGAGCTAATGTTAAATCTAATTCAAGCTCCGTGTTTAAAGATAATGTTTCAAAATAATTTAATATTGTTTCAACTTCTTCAACTCCTTTTAATCCGATTTCAGAATCAATTAACATTCTCTTTAAAAAACTAATCTTTTGTTTATTATTTTGATCAATTACATTTATTACACTAAATACATCTTCAATTTGAGATTCAGAAAATCCTGATTTAATTAGTTCACTTCTAACCCCATCGGAACCTATTTTATCCAATTTATCTAGTGCAATTGTGAATTCAATAAATTTGTCTTTAGCATTAATTGTTTCAGCAATACCTAAAAGAATTTTTCTATTATTGATTTTAATAACAGCATTAATGTTAAGTTTTTGAAAAACCTGATCAATTATTTGGACAAGTTCAACCTCGTTTAACATCGAATTGCTGCCAATAACATCTACATCGCATTGGTAAAACTCACGATAACGGCCTTTTTGTGGTCTGTCGGCCCGCCAAACAGGTTGAATCTGGTACCGTTTAAAGGGGAAAGTTATTTCGTTTAAATGCTGCACAACAAAACGGGCAAAAGGAACAGTTAAATCGTAACGTAATCCTTTTTCTGAAATTTCTGAAGCCAGTTTACCCGATTCAACTCCGATCAGACTAGTTTTAACCTTTGAAAGGTAGTCGCCCGAATTTAAAATTTTAAAAAGAAGTTTATCTCCTTCTTCACCATACTTACCCAGTAAAGTCGAAAGATTCTCCATAGATGGAGTTTCAATAGGCAAATAACCAAATCGTTTGAAAACTTCTTTTATGGTATCGAAAATAAAATTCCGTTTCACCATTTCTGAAGGCAAAAAATCACGGGTACCTTTTGGAACAGATGGTTTTTGTGCAGCCATATTTGTTCTTTATTAAAATTAATCCTCCTTCGCGTTCCGCTACGGCGGACGAGAAGATATAATCTAACCACCTTCAAGCTTGCTATGGAATAATGAATCCAAAGCTTGATTGGGGTTAATTTCATTTATTTTCTGCAAATATAGAATAAAATTAAAGTGATCTAAAATGAAAACTTGATAATGGCTATAGAACATAAAAAAGGATGGCCTCCCGAACTATCGGGAGCCATCCTTTCATAATCAATGTAAGCAAATAAATTTATTTTTTCTTAGCCATTTGTTTAAAATCTTTATCCAGTATGCCATCGAAGTTTTTACCTTTTTCAACCCAGTGATAATCGAAATAATATAAATTAGCATCTTTTGTACCAATTATAATTTTATAACAACGAGCCCTTAAACGCGTACCCTGTGGCCCTACCTTGTGCAAGAAAACAACATCTTCATCTCGATTTGTTATAGCTTCCTCAACTTCTTCACGAGTAACAAACTTTACTTTATAAGGATATATTTTCTTAATCTTTGCTTCAGTATTAATATTTGGAGCAACCTCATCTTTTACTAAATACAGTGTTTTTTGCTTAATATCTTTTGTATTCTCATTATAATGCTGAAAAATATTTTTCTTTATCATCTCAGGATTATTTTTCATAGTCTGAACGTGAGTTTGCATAAATTTAACCAACGATTCCATTTTATAAACCCAAAACTCTTCGTCTACCTCAGTATATGATAATGGAATAGCCGCAATATCAGGCAAATCTTCAAATCCATCTAAGCCTTCTTTCCCAATAAAGATACTTAAGAAATTGTATCGAACTTTTGTTTTATCATTTTGAAAAACGACCTGTGTCATCATTAAAAAAGACTTATCCGTATCGTTATACATTTCTTCGAATTGATCTAAGGAAATAAACTCATACTCGGTAAGTGTCCATGCTTTTTTTACAGCCTCCTGAATTTTAAAATTATATTCGGCTATAGGATTTGTTTCTAAAACAACATAAAGTTTTGAGTTCAAAAACTGGTTTAAATCAGCTTCGGTAGGAAGATACTCTTGTGCATTTAATGAAAGAGTTGAAATTCCGATAATAATTGCTAAAATTAATTTTCTCATATGCTTATTTTTTAAATTGTTTTTTAATTATTCAACTAATATAACAAATCTTATTAAAAGCTTTTTAATAATCCATGTATATTATCCGTTAGATTTATATTGATATTTTGTTCATAAAATAAAAGCATAAGTATCATGAATTGTGCCATAAATACTTGTAATTATCAAAGAATATCATGAATTTGTCAAAAAATTTGTATATTTAAAATATGCAAAGGAACATTATATAGTATATTTCAGTAAATTTACAAAAGTAATTTCATTAAGCATATATTTTTCTTTTAACTAAAAGTTTAAGTTTCTATGAATTTTATCGATAAAACAATAAAACTTTGTACCATAAGTACCGACAAAATAGATTCAAATAGTGAGTATTTTCATAAAGCGACTATTTTCAACTTTTATAGTTTTATTTCGCTATTACTACTTGTAATTTTTAGCGTAATAAGCATTATTCTTAATAATACTATATTGTTATATGTTTTATCTACTTTATTTATTGTAGTCACAATAAACTTATTAGTATTCAGGAAAAAAGGCAATTATCCTTTAACATCAAATGTTTTTGCGATTCTATTTTCGTTATTTTTAATTTGGATGTTATATTCCGGAATTATAAATAATCAAGGTATTATATTTTACACTATTTATCCGGCAATAATAATTTACCTGCTTGGCAAAAAACATGGAAATTTGATGTCTCTTGTATTTTTTGTGTTGTCAGGTATTACAATATTATTACCATCAATTTTCAACTTTTCTATAGAATTTTTACTATCAAACCAGGTACTTTTTATTTTGCTTTATGCTGTTTGCTTTATTTTTATTAATGTTTATGAAAATATCACAGAAATCAGGATGGCAGAATTAAATATAGAGATTCAGAAAGCAAAACATGAAACCCGTGCTAAAGAAGAATTTATTTCAAAAATTTCGCATCAAATAAGAACTCCATTAAATAACCTGGTAGTTGTAACAAACATAGTTAACACTTTTGATTTAGACGAAAAACAAAAGGATCTTATTGACACAATACAGGCTTCAACAAATAATCTTGTAAATGTTGTAAATAACATAGCGGAGATTTCAAATGTAGATCTATTGCAAAGCAAAAATTACAACCAGATTTTTAATCTCGAAGCGACTATTAAAAACACAATCAATTTATTTACAAATGAAGATTCAAACGATATTTATTTCCCATTAAAAATATCTGAAGATATTACCTTTCAGCTTTTTGGTGACCCTGTGAAAATCAAACAGGTTTATTTAAATCTGATTGAAAATATTCTGAAAAGATCGAGAAGTGGTAAAAAAACAATTGAACTTAAAATTAAGAAGTTAAGTGAATCGAATGAAATTGTTGAAATACTATTTAGTATTTCAACAAACGACTTGGTGCAGATTTCTGAAATAACAAAAATTCAAAATACAGAAAAATCTAAGAAAGGGAGAAATGCTGCTATAGTAAAATTATTGGAATTTAATATTGTGAATCGAATAATTGAATCGTTAGGAGGTTCAATCGAGTTTAATTTTACCCAGGATAAATTTGAATTAAAATTTATATTAAAATTCAAAAAAGGGGAATCATTCCTTGATGAGAGAATATTATCCAAAGAAAGTACTTTCCCGAAAATCGATACAGGAATTCAGGTTACACTTAAAGATGCCAATGTGCTTTTAGTAGAGGATAACCTTATCAATCAGAAGATAGTGCTTTTAAGCCTGAAAAAATCTGTAAAAACAGTCGATGTAGCAAATAATGGTAAAGAAGCACTAGACAAGTTCGGATCGGCAAAATACGATCTTATTTTAATGGATGTTCAAATGCCAATAATGAATGGAATTGTTGCTACAAAAAAGATTCGAAATATTGAAAAAAGCACAAACACACATACTCCAATAATCGCTATAACTGCAAATGCTTTGTTAGGAGACAAGGAAGAATGCCTTGCTGCCGGAATGGACGATTATATTAGTAAACCATTTCAGATTGAGACATTGGTTAATAAAATGAAACAACAACTAGCAGATATTGACTCCTAAATCACTATAAAATTTGGATAAAACTGTAAATGTAGTTACATGTAAAAATTGTGGTAACAAGTTCGAAGGTAATTACTATAATATTTGTGGCCAAAAGAAAATTGAAAATAGATTTACTTTTAGTGTTTTTCTTTTTACTGATTTTTGTTACAGTATTAATACTAAAAAAAAATACAACTTTTATATAGCTTAACTAATATTATTCCAGCTCGGGTCTAAAACCAAGTATAAGAACATCATCGACCTGTTCGTGCTCACCTTTCCAGTCCTCGAAACTTCTGTCAAAATAAGTAAGCTGTTGTTCAAGAGGTAATTTATGAATTGTAAGAAGTAAGTGCCTGAATCTACGATATTTATATTTTTTCCCATCAGATCCACCAAACTGATCTGCATAACCATCGGAGAACATATAAAATACATCGTTTTTTTGAAGTTTAATTCGGGTTTTAGTAATTTCTTCATTCTCGCCCTCGTCTAACAAACCAACAGAAAATCGATCACCACGAATTTCCTCTATCTTATTATCCCGGATTAAATACAACGGACGAAAAGCACCGGAAAATTCAATCTCTGCTTTCTTTTTATCAATTACACAAAATGCAATATCCATTCCATCCCTTATCCTGACTTTCTCCGTTTTTTGTCCAAAAGTTTTAGCAACTCCTTTATTTAAATTCCATAATATCTTATCTGCTTCTTCAATCTTCTGATCCTCGGTAATATTTCTCAACAACTCAAATCCAATAATCGACATAAAAGCACCCGGAACACCATGTCCGGTACAGTCTACAACTGCAAGAAAAGTTTTATCATTTCTTTCATTTATCCAGTAAAAATCACCACTTACAATATCTTTGGGTTTATATAAAATGAAGGATTCGGGCAAAATCTTTTTAAATTGTTTCATTGTCGGCATTAAGGCTTCCTGAATCCTTTTTGCGTAAATAATACTATCAGTAATGTTCTTATTTTTTATGGAAAGTTCCTCCTTTTGCCTGGCAACCTGCTTTGCTATAAGCTCTTTTTCTTTTAATTCCTGGTTTGATCTTCTTAAACTTCTTGTTCGATACTGAAAAAACCAAACTATAAATCCAACCAATAATATAATATAAACAATATTTGCAAACTTTGTTTTCCAAACTGGTGTCAAAACAACAATTTTCAAACTTGCTCCTTCTTCATTCCATATATAATCACTGTTGGAACCTTTTACTTTAAAATTATATTTACCTGAAGGCAAATTAGAAAACGTTGCATAACGCCTATTTCCTAAATTTATCCATTCTCCCTCGACACCTTCAAGCTTATAGGCATAATTGTTTTTTTCGGGATTTGTAAAATCCAATACTGCAAATTCAATGGTAATCAGGTTATTTGTGTGCGGAACTTCAATTTGCCTATTTTCTCCAATAGCTATTTTTTTTGAAGTTTTATCTGAAAGAACCTCAACAGAAGTTATCTCAATATTAGGTATTTTTTGATTTTTCACAACTGAATCCGGATAAAAAGAATTGTATCCGGCAATACCTCCAAAAAATAATTCTCCAGATTCTGACTTATATGAAGCTCCATGATTAAATTCAAAGTCTTGCAAACCATCTGTTACACCAAAGTTGCTAAACTTCTCTGTTTTTGGATTAAACTTAGAAATCCCCTTGTTTGTACTCATCCATAAATTACCGGAATCATCTGATAAAATCGTGTATATTAAGTTATTTGACAAACCATCTTTTTCTGTATACGTTTTTATTTTTTCAGTTTCTAAATCGAATCTGTTTAATCCGGCATTAGTACCAAGCCACAGATAATTATTCAAGGTATCTTCGTACAAGCACAGTATATCATTACTGCTTAAACAGTCATCACAACTATAATCCGGTCGGGTATATCTTTTTTGAGTATTAGATGATAAATCTATATGACTCAAGCCTTTTTCAGTAGCAACCCATAAATTCTCATTTTTATCTAGTAAAATATCATACACAATATCAGATCCCAAGCTACTTGAATCTTCTGTATTATGAAAATAACTTTTAATAGTATCTTGTCCTATCTGGTGCAAACCAAATTTTGAACCTACCCATAAGTTATCGTAATCATCCTCCAATATATCAAATATCCTATTATTCTTAAAAGTATTAAGGCCTTTCACTCTATCAACTTCTTCGAATCGTTTGGTTTTACTATTAAAGAAACTTAATCCGTTCTGTGTTCCAATCCAGATACCACCCTTTTTATCTTCAAATATTTTATGTATATAATCATTAACTATTCCACTATTACCAGTATTATAGCGTATTACTTTTTCGTTTTCGGGATTAAACAAATGTAAACCAGTACCCCATGTTCCAATCCAAACAATATCATCTTTTTTATAAATTGACGTTACATAATTGTTAGAAAAAAGTGGTACGTTATCTTTTGTTTCATTATATAATTTAAACTTTTTTCTTTTATCTTCAATTTTAAGTAATCCTTGTAATGTGCCAACCCACATTATATTTGTTTGATCTTGTATGATATCAGTAACTAAAGTAGTAAGTATAATTTTATTATCAGACAAAAATCTATCATAAACTGTAAAGGTTTCTGTTGCCTTATCGAATTTATTTAATCCATCATCGGTAGTAATCCAGATGTCTCCTTTGTTATCTTCATATATATCATTTATAATATTATTACTCAAACTTTTTGGATTGTCATAATCGCTATAATACCTTATAAATGTTTCTGTTTCCCAATCAAATTTATTTAAACCCCCTTCTGTTCCTATCCATAAATTATGATTCCTGTCTTCAAAAATAACTTTGACCTTATTGTTGCTTAAGCTTGATTTATCATCGGGATCATGACGATATCTTTTAAAAATTTCCAGTTTCCTGTCGAAATAATTTAATCCATCTTTTGTTCCAACCCAAAGTTGATTCTTATGATCCTCGAAAATTGAAAATTTGGCATTTACCAAAATAAAATTAAATACATCGTTATAATGCTCATAATGTCTGAATTTGTTGCTTCGTGGATTTAATCTTGATAAGTAATTCTCGGTTTTAATCCATACATATCCACTTTTATCCTGATAAATATCGTATATTTCATCTTCTCTAATACTATTAATATCCTGAGGATTACGTAAATAATGAGTAAACTTTTCGGTATAAATGTTATACTTATTAAGTCCTAAATTGGTGCCAATCCAGATATTCCCATCTGCATCTTCATAAATACAATTAATAAAATTATTAGATAAAGAGTTTGAATCTGAATGTTCGTTTTTAATAATCTCAAAAGTATAACCATCGAATTTATTAAGGCCATCCTGTGTGCCAATCCATAAAAACCCACGGCTATCCTGAATTAAACAATTTATACTAGTTTGAGATAAACCATTATCAATAGTAAATTGATCAACACTTAATATTTGTCCTTGAGAATTAGCAATATGCAAAAAAGGGAAAAACCCTACAATAAAAAGAGTTAATATGGATAATCGGAGTTTCATTTATATATTGCTAATTTAATATTTAATAATATGAAAGCAAAGTATTGACTTCAGATACTTACTAACTACGCTTATTAATCTTTTGCAATTGCTCCATTATTAATATTTAGTTTTCTGTATTTTAACGAAGGTGATTTAATAAAATCGCCCAATCTCAGCTCACCCCATTTCTTGTCAATTTTAATAATTGTTTCGTCATCAGAAACAACAATATTTGGCCATTCTCTTTTAAAATCATCCTTTTTTAATGTTTTTTTTGTAGCGTCAATAAAGATTTTGGAATTACTATTTTTACTTGCTTTAAAAATCTTTGAATCTCTTTTAGGATCTATATTCCCGGATCCGATCCATGTAATCATATTTAAATCACTAACATCAACAAGATCATCAACCAACACAACAAACTTAACCGAATTTAGTGCACTTTGTTCCGATATTCTTTTTATTGTTTCTTCAACTTGATGCTTACTTTCCTTTTTTATTGATATTATCATAATCCCCTGATCATGCATTAGGTTCCAATCTGTAATTTCAGGGAACTGCTTTTTCAATTTATCCAGGTCGATATTTACCGGGATTTGAATAAATTTATTCTCATTTTCGTCTAGTTCTTCATTAAATTTAATAGTTGCATCAATGCCCATTTTACTTCCATAAGTAAATTTGGAAGCAGAATGATCAAGGACATCCATTGGACCACTAATAAAATGGAAATCATTTTGTGGATCAACATTTTTATATATAAGCTGAATAAGCATTTTATAATCGTGAATATCAATATCCTGATCAACAACAATCATAATTTTATTAAACATCATTTGACCAGCACCCCACAAAGCATTCATTACTTTAAAAGCCTGCCCCGGATAAGTTTTATTTATTTTTATTATGGCAATATTATGAGCCACTCCTTCAAATGGCAAATCATAATCCAAAATCTCTGGCAAGAGGGCTAGTTTAATCGGTGCTAGAAATATGCGTTCGGTTGCTTTGCCAATCCATGCATCTTCCATTGGAGGAACACCAACAACAGTAGCCGGATAAACAGCATCTTTTCTATGAGTTATGCATGTAACATGAAACTTAGGATACCAATCTGCTAAAGAATAAAAACCTGTATGATCGCCAAAAGGACCTTCCCAAATAAACTGTTCATCAGGATCAACATAACCTTCGATAATAATGTCTGCATCAGCCGGCACTTCAATATCCTGTGTAATACATTTAACAAGTTGAACTTTTTGTTTTCTTAAAAATCCTGCCAGTAAAAATTCGTCAACATTATCTGGTACAGGAGCAGTTGCGGCATAAGTATATGCAGGATCTCCTCCCAAAGCAACAGCCATAGGCATTTTCTTCCCAAGCTTTTTATACTCCTCGAAATGACGTGCTCCTACTTTATGTTTATGCCAATGCATACCGGTTAAGTTTTTTTCAAAAACCTGCATTCGATACATTCCGACATTTCTAATACCTGTATTTGGGTCTTTAGTTATAACCATTGGCAATGTTACAAAAGGGCCGCCATCTTCAGGCCAACATTTTAATATTGGCAATATATTTAAATCAGGATCATTATAAATAACATCCTGACATTTTCCTTTTCCGGAAACAATTTTGGGCATCCAGGAAGAAATACTTGAAAGCTTAGGTAAAAGCTTTAGTTTATCAAAAATATTTGCTTTTGGTTCTGTTAAATCATTAAATATATTTTCTATTTCTTCACCAATATCATCCAGTTTATCAACACCTAAAGACATACACATTCTTTTTTCAGAACCCATTGCATTTATCAAAACAGGGAATTTAGTTCCCGTATTTTCAAATAACAAGGCTTTACCTCCTCCAGGTGACTTAGATATACGATCAACTATTTCGGTTATTTCTAACTCTGGATTTACAAACTCTTTTATCCGAATAAGCTCATTTTCATTATCAAGCTTCTGAATAAATTGATGTAATGATTTATAAGCCATAAAAACGATTTGTGAGTAATCGTGAAATATACGAAAAAATAAAAAAGGCTGACATCCCGTCCCGATAATTATCGGGATCGGGACCAGCCCTTAAATTCAATAAATAATATAAACTATAAAAATTTAAAGTCTTTACCTAAATATTTTGCAGAATCACCCAATGCTTCTTCAATTCTTAACAACTGGTTGTATTTAGCAATTCTATCTGAGCGTGATGCAGAACCGGTTTTAATTAAACCGGTATTCAAAGCAACAGCTAAATCCGCAATTGTTGTATCTTCCGTTTCTCCTGAACGATGGCTAATAACTGAAGTATATGCGTTTTCAGTTGCTAATTTAACTGCATTAATTGTTTCAGTTAAAGTTCCTATTTGATTTACTTTAATTAAGATTGAATTTGCAACCTTTTCTTTAATACCTCTTGACAATCGCTTAACATTTGTTACAAATAAATCATCTCCAACTATTTGTATTTTATGGCCAATAGCTTTATTAAGCTCATTCCATCCTGTCCAGTCATCTTCGTCTAATCCATCTTCAATTGAAAGAATAGGATATTTTTCAACCCATGATTTCCAATAATTAACCAGGTCTGAAGATGTCAAATCCTGATTTGTTGATTCGAAATGATATACCTTTTTTTCCTTATCATAAAATTCTGAAGCAGCAGCATCCAGAGCAATATAAATATCCTGGCCAGGTTTATATCCCGCTTTTTCAATTGCTTCTAATACAACTTCAATTGCTTCTTCATTTGATGAAAGATTTGGAGCAAAACCTCCTTCATCACCAACATTAGTTGAGTGTCCTTGTGATTTAAGAACAGCTTTTAAGTTATGAAATACTTCAACTCCCATTCTTAATGCTTCACTAAAGGTTTCAGCACCCACAGGCATAATCATAAACTCCTGAATATCAATCTTATTATCGGCATGTTGACCACCATTTAAGATGTTCATCATTGGGATAGGCAATGTATTTGCGCTTACACCTCCAATATATCTGTATAATGGTAATCCATATTCAGTTGCAGCAGCTCTTGCAACAGCAAGAGAAACTCCAAGCATTGCATTTGCACCTAAATTTGATTTGTTTTCAGTTCCATCAAGTCGAATAAGCGCATTATCAATTCCTGTTTGATCATCAACGAAATATCCTTTTAATTCATCGTTGATTATTGTATTTACATTTTCTACAGCCTTTGTAACACCTTTACCTAAAAACCGTGATTTATCTCCATCTCTTAATTCAACAGCTTCGTGAACTCCTGTTGATGCTCCTGAAGGAACTGCTGCTCTACCAACATAACCTTCATTAGTCATAACTTCCACTTCGACAGTTGGATTTCCTCTTGAATCTAAAATTTGTCTTGCATGTATACCCGCAATTTGTCCCATAATGATATATTTTTAAAATTAGAATTTTATAAAAAACAAATAAGCTATCAAAGTTAGTGAATTTTAAACATTTTAAAGTATAGTAGGGTTTAATAAATGCATAAAAAAAGGGCGGAAATTCCGCCCTTCTCTAATATATTTGAATAAATTTCTATTCTTCTTTCTCGCCTGTCGGACGAGCAGGTTTCTCTTCGCCCTTGTCTTCTTCCTTTTTTTCCTCTTTTGCAGGAACCTTATCAGCTTTCTTTACTTCTTCCTTCTTCGCTTTAACAGGTTTTTCTGTTTTTTCTTTCTTATCGGCAGACAGGCTGGCAGGTTTAGTTTCTTTCTTAGCAGTCTCCTTAACTTCTTCTACTTTTTCTTCAACAACAGGAGCTTTCTCCGCTTTAACATCTTCAGTAGCAGGAGTTTCTTCAACCTTTACTTCGTCTTTCGTTTCAACTTCTTCAGTCTCTACTTCTTCAGTAGCTTCAACTTGTTCAGTTACCTGAGTAGTAGTTTTCTTACTTCCTCTTCTACGTCGTGTAGATTTAGCTTTAGTTTCAGATTTAGCAGCAAGAAGATTTTCGTTATAATCAACTAACTCGATAATACACATATCCGCATTATCACCTAAACGATGTCCTGTTTTCAATATTCTTGTATAACCACCTGGTCTGTCAGCAATTTTACCACTTACTTCTCTAAAAAGTTCTGTTACAGCTTCTTTGTTTTGTAAATGTTTGAATACAAGTCTCCTTGAGTGAGTTGAATCATCTTTTGCCTTTGTAATTAATGGTTCAACGTACATTCTAAGAGCTTTTGCTTTTGCTGTTGTGGTAGTAATTCTTTTATGTAAAACCAACGATGCTGCCATATTTGCCAACATTGCCTCCCTGTGTGCTTTCTTTCTCCCTAAGTGGTTAAATGATTTTCTATGTCTCATCCTTTTACTCTTTGTCTAATTTATACTTAGTTATATCCATTCCAAATGTAAGATTCATTTGGCTAAGTAAATCTTCTAATTCAGTTAATGATTTTTTACCAAAGTTTCTAAACTTTAATAAATCATTCTTATTATATTTAACCAAATCTCCTAATGAATCTACTTCAGCAGCTTTTAAGCAGTTCAATGCTCTTACTGAAAGATCCATATCAACTAATCTGGTTTTAAGAAGCTGACGCATGTGTAAAACTTCTTCGTCAAACTCTTCATTTTCATATTTTTCATCTGAATCCATTGTAATTTTTTCATCAGAGAATAACATCAAGTGATAAATAAGAATTTTCGCAGCCTCTTTTAATGCTTCCTTTGGATGAATAGAACCATCTGTTTCGATTTCGAAAACAAGCTTTTCAAAGTCAGTTTTTTGCTCCACACGATAATTCTCCATTGAGTATTTAACGTTTCTGATAGGAGTAAAAATTGAATCAATTGCTATCACACCAAATTCGCCGTCAACCGGTTTGTTTTCTTCAGCCGGGACATAACCTCTACCTTTATTTATAGTGATTTCCATTTGAAGTTTTACATCCGATTCCATTTCACAAATTACGTGATCAGGGTTTAAGACTTTAAAATTGGTTGAAAAATTATTAATATCTCCGGCTTTAAATTCATTCTGCCCTGTAATAGTAACAGTAAACTTCTCGTCTTCTGCTTCTTCTACATTACATTTAAAACGTACCTGCTTTAAGTTCAGGATTATTTCACTTACATCTTGAACAATACCAGCTAATGTAGAAAATTCATGTTCTACACCCTCAATTTTTATTAAAGTGATGGCGTATCCTTCTAATGATGATAAAAGAATCCTTCTCAAAGAATTGCCGACAGTAATTCCATATCCAGGTTCCAAAGGACGAAATTCAAACTTACCATAGGTTTCGTTTGCTTCGACCATTATTACTTTATCGGGCTTTTGAAATGCTAAAATTGCCATAAATAATGAGTAATTATTATTATTTTGAATATAATTCTACGATTAACTGTTCTTTAATATTCTCAGGAATTTCTGATCTTTCAGGAATATTTAAAAATTTACCTACCATTTGATCGTTATCCCATTCTAACCAAGAATATTTGTTGTAACGAGCTGATGCCAAGCTATTGGTAATAGCTTCAAGAGATTTAGATTTTTCTCTTACACCAACAATATCGTTAGACTTAACAGTATACGATGGAACATTTACAACATGTCCATTAACTGTAATGTGCTTGTGAGTAACAAATTGCCTAGCAGCAGCTCTTGTAGGAGCAACACCCATACGAAATACCACATTATCTAAACGTGATTCTAATAATTGCAATAAGTTTTCACCAGTAATACCTTTCTTTCTTGATGCTTGTTCAAATAAATTAAAGAATTGCTTTTCCAAAACACCATAAGTGTATTTAGCTTTTTGCTTTTCCATTAACTGAACACCATATTCAGAAACTTTTTTTCTACGCTTATTCCCACCTTGTTGTCCGGGAGGATAATTTTTCTTCTCGAAATGTTTATCAGGTCCGTAAATCGGTTCTCCTAATTTTCTCGCTATTTTCGACTTTGGTCCAATATATCTAGCCATGAATCTTAATATTAAACTTTTTATTCAACCTCAAAATACTTATCAATGCGTATTATACTCTTCTGCGTGATGGTGGACGACAACCATTATGTGGTAATGGAGTTACATCAATAATTTCAGTAACCTCAATTCCTGCATTATGGATGGTACGCATAGCAGATTCTCTACCAGAACCTGGTCCTTTAACATACGCTTTTACTTTTCTTAACCCAAGATCGTAAGCTACTTTTGCACAATCTTCAGCAGCCATTTGTGCTGCATAAGGAGTATTTTTCTTTGATCCTCTAAACCCCATCTTTCCGGATGAAGACCAAGAAATTACCTGTCCATTATTATTCGTTAACGAAATAATAATATTATTAAAAGAAGCATGAATGTGCACTTGCCCTGTAGCTTCAACCTTTACAACTCTTTTTCTAGATGATCCAGTCTTTTTTGCCATTTCTTAACTATTATTTAATTGCTTTCTTTTTATTAGCAATCGTTTTTCTTTTCCCTTTTCTGGTTCTCGCATTATTCTTTGTACTTTGTCCTCTAACAGGAAGACCAATACGATGGCGAATACCTCTGTAACATCCAATATCCATTAATCGCTTAATGTTCATTTGAGTTTCTGAACGTAATGCACCTTCTACCTTGCACTTTTCGTTCACTACTTGTCTGACTTTAGCAATATGCTCGTCATTCCAGTCTTTTACTTTAATGTCATAATCAATTCCCGCTTCATCTAATATTGCTTCCGCGGTACTACGACCAATCCCGTAGATATAGGTTAATCCTATAACACCTCTTTTATTCTTTGGTAAATCTACTCCAACAATTCTTGCCATAAATCTCTTTTAATTAAAGTACAAAAATAATAATTTATCCCTGACGCTGCTTAAACTTGGGATTTTTTTTGTTAATAACGTATAGTCTACCTTTTCGTCTAACAATTTTACAATCGCTACTGCGTTTCTTTATAGATGCTCTGACCTTCATTTTTTTATCTTTTTATTTATATCTATAAGTTATTCTACCTTTTGTAAGATCATAAGGAGACATTTCAACCTTAACTTTATCACCTGGTAAAATTTTAATATAATGCATTCTCATTTTACCTGAGATATGAGCCGTTATTACGTGACCATTCTCGAGCTCTACTCTGAACATAGCATTTGATAATGCTTCGATTATGGTTCCGTCTTGTTCTATTGAAGGCTGTTTTGCCATAAATTTATATCTTATTTTTCGTAATTTCTTCTATATAATCAAATGTTGATAATATTTCAGCTTTACCTTTATCAACAACAACTGCTAATTCATAATGTGCAGAAGGTTTACCATCGGTCGTTCTAATAGTCCAACCATCATTATCTTGTTTTATGAGTTTGCCTCCCATGTTAATCATAGGCTCAATACACAAAACTAATCCTTTTTTTAACAAAACACCTCTGCCTTTTTTTCCATAATTGGGTACTTCCGGAGCTTCATGCATATTCTTTCCTAATCCGTGTCCGACCATTTCGCGAACAACTGAATAACCTGCATTCTCTGCATGAGTCTGAACGGCATTCCCAATGTCTCCAACTCTTTTCCCTTCAATAGCATTTTCTATTCCTTTAAATAAGGATTCTTTGGTCGTTCGAAGCAAATTCATTACTTCTTCGCTAACTTCACCTACAGGGAAAGTATATGCTGTATCGCCATAATAGCCTTCCATATAAGTACCACAATCAACCGAAATAATATCTCCGTCTTTTAAAACATAATCAGAAGGTATTCCATGAACCACCTGATCATTTACTGAAGTACATAAGCTATTAGGGAAGCCACCGTAACCAAGAAATCCCGGTACCGCACCATTATCTCTAATAAATTCTTCAGCTCGCTTATCCAATTCAAGAGTTGTTACTCCCGGTTTTATAAGTTTTGCTATTTCAGCAAGAGTTTTTGAAACTAACAAATTGTTTCGTCGAACAATTTCAATTTCCTCTTCTGACTTATAAACTAACATCAAAGAACGTTGTAATTAAAAAATATTATCTTAAATAGCAGAAGCACCTCCAGCTCTGCCTTTAATTCTTCCTGATTTCATTAATCCATCATAATGCCTCATTAATAGATGACTTTCAATTTGTTGTAAAGTATCTAAAACAACACCTACAAGAATTAATAATGATGTACCACCAAAAAATTGTGCAAATTGACTATCAACACCCCCAATTTGGGCAAAAGCAGGCAAAATAGCAATAAGCGCTAAAAATATTGATCCCGGCAATGTAATTCTTGACATTACCATATCTAAAAACTCAACTGTCTTACGTCCAGGTTTAACTCCAGGAATAAAACCTCCATTCTTTTTCATATCCTCTGCCATTTGAGAAGGATTAATAGTAATGGCAGTATAGAAATATGTGAAAAGAATTATCATTAGTGCAAATGTAAAGTTATACCAGAATCCAGTAATATTTGCAAATGCAGCCGCAAAACCAGTTAACGCATCAGAATTAGCGAAACCGACAACTGTTAATGGTATAAACATTAATGCTTGAGCAAAAATAATTGGCATTACACCAGCAGAGTTCACTTTTAACGGTATATATTGTCGAACACCTCCGTATTGTTTATTTCCAATAATTCTTTTTGCATATTGAACAGGAATCTTACGAGTACCCTGAACTAACAGAATTGTGGCTACAAATACAAAGAACAAAATAATCATTTCGAGCAAGAAAGCAACTAATCCACCTCCCTTTGATTCTAATCTGTTAATAAATTCAGCAAAAAATGAGAAAGGTAATCTTGCAATGATACCAATCATAATAATTAATGATATACCATTTCCAATACCTTTATCGGTAATTTTCTCACCTAACCACATAATAAACATGGTTCCTGATGTAAGTATAATTACTGATGAGAACCAGAAAAATGTTCCTGTTGATACAAACGCTGTATCAGGCAACGTTACTTGTAAGTTTTTCAAGTAAGCCGGTGCCTGCATAATTAAAATAGCTACAGTTAAATATCTGGTAATTTGATTAATTTTTCGTCTGCCACTTTCTCCCTCGCGCTGTAATCTCTGGAAATAAGGAATAGCTATTCCCATTAACTGAATTACAATTGAAGCAGAAATATAGGGCATAATACCCAATCCAAAAATGGATGCTCTTGAAAAAGAACCACCCGAAAACATATTTAATAGACCCAAAACACCGTCAGCTGCTTGTTGTTCCAATGCAGCCAACTGACTAGGGTCAATACCTGGCAATACAATAAAACTACCTAATCTATAAATTAATAAAATAAATAATGTATAAATAATACGATATCTAAGATCTTCAATTTTAATTATATTCCTTATTGTCTGTATTAGAGCTCTCATTAAATTATAATTTTACTATAGTTCCTTCAAGTGATTCAATTGCTGCAATAGCCGATTTTGAAAAAGCATGTGCCTTAACTTCTAATTTCTTAGTTAATGTTCCATCACCAAGAATTTTAATTAAGCTGTTCTTCCTTGCTAATCCAGCCTCAACTAAAGTTTCAATATCAATTGTAGTTAAACCTTTCTTTTCAGCTAATTTTTCTAAAGTTTCTATATTAATTCCTTTATATTCCTTACGAGAAATATTTGTGAAACCATACTTGGGTACACGACGCTGCAAAGGCATTTGTCCACCTTCAAAACCAATCTTTTTAGAATATCCGGATCTTGATTTCTGCCCTTTATGACCTCTTGTAGAAGTTCCACCTCTTCCAGATCCTTGTCCTCTACCAACTCTTTTGTTATTTTTTGTTGAGTTTTCAGCTGGTTTTAAGTTACTTAAATCCATATCTATAATTTCAATTATTCGTTATTATTTTTATTCAACCTTAAGTAAATGTCTTACCTTAGTAATCATTCCTTGAATCTGAGGTGTGTTTTTCACCTCAATAGTATTGTGCATTTTACGAATACCTAGTGCTTCTAAGGTTCTTTTTTGGCGTTTGGTACTTCCAATTCCGCTCTTTATTTGTGTAACTTTTATCTTCGCCATGAGATTTTAATTAAAGGTCATTATCCATTAAATACTTTGTCAAGGGTAATACCTCTTTGTTCGGCAACAGCTCTAGCATCACGTAATTGTAATAATGCATTTATAGTTGCTTTTACTAAGTTATGAGGGTTACTAGATCCTTTAGATTTTGCAAGAACGTCGGTTACTCCAACACTCTCAAGAACAGCACGCATTGCTCCACCTGCCTTTACTCCGGTACCATGAGATGCCGGCTTAAGAAAAACATGAGCACCGCCAAATTTACAAACTTGTTCGTGCGGAATTGTACCTTTATAAATAGGTACTTTCACTAAATTTTTCTTTGCAGCTTCAACTCCTTTTGCAATTGCAGTTGTAACTTCTTTTGCTTTTCCAAGACCGTAACCTACGATACCATCTTCGTTACCAACAACAACAATGGCAGTAAAACCAAAATTACGCCCCCCTTTTGTAACTTTCGTTACTCTTTGAATACTAACGAGTTTGTCTTTTAATTCTAAATCGCTGGTTTTAACTTTTCTTATACTTGTTGACATAATATGTTTATCTTAAAATTTAAGCCCACCCTCTCTGGCAGCCTCTGCTAATGATTTTACTCTACCATGATATAAACTACCATTTCTATCAAATACGACTTCGGTAATTCCGTTTTCCAAAGCTTTTTTAGCTGCTAAATTTCCAACTAACTTAGCTTGTTCTATTTTTGCAACATTACCTTTTTCCGCTACTTCTTTATTTTTTGAACATACAGAAAGCAATGTTTTGCCTTCAAGATCATCAATAAACTGAACATATATCTGTTTGTTGCTTCTAAAAACAGACATTCTTGGCCTTGATGCAGAACCACTAATCTGCTTACGAATACGCCTTTTTATTCTTAATCTTCTATCTTGCTTTGTTAAAGCCATAACTCTTGTTTTTTAAATACCTTATATACTAGCAGACTTACCAGCTTTTCTACGTAATTGTTCGCCAACAAACTTAATACCTTTACCTTTATATGGCTCAGGTGGTCTAAGAGAACGAATTTTTGCAGCTACTTCACCTATTAATTGTTTATCTACACTTGTTAAAGTGACAATAGGATTTTGTCTTCTTTCTTGAGCTGCTTCAACCTTCACTTCGTTGGGTATTTGAAAGTGAATATCGTGAGAAAAACCTAAACTAAGCTCTAAAACCTGACCTTTAGCTTCAGCTTTATATCCAACTCCGACTAATTCTTGTTTAAGAGTATATCCTTGAGATACTCCAATAACCATATTATTTATTAATGAACGATATAAACCATGTAATGCTTTATGTCTTTTTTCATCAGATGGTCGTTCTACAATAACCCGATTTTCTTTTACTTCCACTTTGATATCAGAATCTACTTGTTGCGAAATTTCTCCTTTTGGTCCTTTAACTTTAACCTCGTTTGTTTCGCTAACAGTCACTGTAACGCCGCTGGGTAAATCAATTGGTAATATTCCTATTCGTGACATTTAGAATTCCTCCTTTTTAATGTACATAACATATTACCTCGCCACCAACATTTAAAGTACGTGCTTCTTTATCGGTAATAACACCTTTTGATGTTGATAAAATAGCAATACCTAAACCGTTGAGGACTCTTGGTATTTCGTTAGTATCTACATATTTTCTTAATCCAGGCTTACTCACTCTCTTTATCGAGCGAATCGCTGGTGACTTTGTTTCAGGGTGATATTTTAAAGCTATCTTTATAGTTCCCTGCTTATTGTCATCTTCGAATTTATACGATAAGATATAACCTTTATCATATAATAACTTTGTTATATCTTTTTTTAAGTTTGAAGCAGGTATTTCTACTACCCTGTGATTTGCCATCACGGCATTTCTTAAACAGGTAAGATAATCTGCTATCGGATCTGTGATCATATCTCTTCTTAATTTAAATTACAATCTACCAACTTGCTTTCTTTACACCAGGTATTAAACCTTTTGATGCCATTTCTCTAAAGGTAATTCTACTAATACCAAACTGTCTCATATAACCTTTTGGTCTTCCAGTGATTAAACATCTGTTATGAAGTCTAATCGGATTAGAATTCTTTGGCAATCTGCTTAATCCTACATAATCACCTTCTGCTTTAAGTTTTGCTCTTTTTTCAGCATACTTTTCGACCAATTTTTGACGCCTCTTTTCACGGGCTTTCATTGATTCTTTAGCCATAACTATCTAATTCTTTTTAATATTTTTAAATGGAATACCAAATTTGCGTAATAATGCAAATCCTTCTTCGTCAGTTTGGGCTGATGTAACAAAAGTTATTTCCAATCCTAAGATTTTGTTGATCTTATCAAGATCAATCTCAGGGAAAATAATTTGTTCCTGAATACCCATAGTATAATTACCACGTCCATCAAATTTAGAACTTACACCATTGAAGTCACGAATTCGAGGAATAGAAACACTAATTAATCTCTCTAAAAATTCATACATTTTACTTCTACGTAACGTAACTTTTACTCCAATAGGCATCCCTTTTCTTAATTTGAAATTGGATATGTCTTTCTTTGAATATGTCTTAACAGCTTTTTGTCCAGCAATAAGCGTTATTTCTTCTTGAGCAGTTTCAATAAGTTTCTTATCGGCAACTGCCTGACCAACTCCCTGATTAATGATGATTTTTTCCAGTTTAGGAACTTGCATAACACTTTTATACTTAAATTCCTTTTTTAATACCGGAATAATCTCTTTTCTATATTTGGTCTGTAAAGCAGGCGTATATTCCATTACTTGATTTCCTCTCCTGATTTTTTTGAATATCGCACTAATTTATTTTTATCATTTAATTTTCTACCAATCCTTGTTGGATTTCCGGTAGAAGGATCAACCACCATCAAATTCGAAATATGAACCGGGGCTTCCTTTTTAACGATACCACCTTGTGGGTTATTAGCATTAGGCTTAGTATGTTTTGAAACCATATTAACACCCTCAACAATAGCTTTCTCTTTGTCGTAAATTATTTCAAGGACTTTTCCTTGTTGTCCTTTATATTCACCTGCATTTACGTAAACAGTATCGCCTTTCTTAATGTGTAATTTCTTTCGCATGCAGCAATTGTTTTTAATTATAATACTTCTGGAGCTAATGAGATAATTTTCATGTAATTTTCACGTAATTCTCTTGGTATTGGACCAAAAATACGAGTTCCACGAATTTCACCTGCCTCATTTAACAATACAACAGCATTGTTGTCGAAACGAACATACGAACCATCTGGTCTACGAACTTCTTTTCTAGTTCTAACCACAACAGCACGAGTTACTGTTCCTTTTTTTACTTCTCCTGATGGTAAAGCACTTTTAACAGTAACAACTATTTGATCACCAATAGAAGCATATCTTTTACGAGTACCTCCGAGCACACGGATACATAATACCTCCTTGGCTCCGCTGTTATCAGCTACTGTTAGTCTACTTTCTTGTTGTATCATGACTATTTAACTCTTTCTATGATTTCTACTAATCTCCAACATTTATTCTTGCTCAAAGGTCTGGTTTCCATAATCCTAACAGTATCCCCTATATTGCAAGTATTCTCTTCATCATGCGCAGTAAATTTGCTTCTACGTTTGATGAATTTACCGTATTTTTTGTGTTTTACTTTTCGTTCTACAGCAATTACAATGGTTTTGTCCATTTTGTTGCTCACAACAACACCAGAACGTTCTTTTCTTAGTTTCCTTGATGTTTCCATTTTAAAAAATTAACTGTTCGAATTTTCGTTTAATTCTCTTTTTCGCAACTCAGTTTTTAATCTTGCAATATTTTTGCGTGTTTCTGTGATCTTTAAAGGATTGTCTAAAGGAGACACAGCATGATTAAGCTTTAGACGAATTAGATGAGTGTTTTCGGTATCGATTCTCTCTACTAACTCCTTTGTTGTCAACTCTCTTATTTCAGAACTTTTCATTTCGCACTAATTTGTTTTTTCAACATAATCACGTCTAACGACGAACTTCATAGGTATAGGTAATTTTTGTGCTGCAAGACGCAATGCTTCCTTAGCAACTTTAAATGGTACCCCTTCAGCTTCGATAATAATTTTCCCCGGTTTAACAGGAGCAACAAATCCTTCTGGTGCTCCACGACCTTTACCCATACGAACCTCAGCAGGTTTCTTAGTAATTGGTTTATCCGGAAAAACTCTGATCCAGATTTGCCCTTCACGTTTCATATATCTTGTCACAGCTTGTCGAGCTGCTTCAATTTGTCGTCCAGTCATCCAACACTCACCAAGTGCTTTGATTCCGAAAGAACCAAAAGCAAGTTGATTCCCTCTTTGGGCATTTCCTTTCATCTTGCCCTTTTGGACTCTTCTGTATTTAGTTTTCTTTGGCTGTAACATTATTCCTAATAATCTTTAAAATTATCGCCTTATTTTCTTTTTCTCTTATGGAAGCCACCTTTATTACCTGGTTTTTGGCTTCTAGAAGCACCCAAGTTTGGAGATAAATCTCTTTTTCCGAATACTTCACCTTTACAAATCCAAACTTTGATTCCAACTAAACCAACTTTAGTTAAAGCTTCGCTCAGTGTATAATCGATATCGGCACGAAAAGTGTGTAATGGTGTACGTCCTTCTTTATAAACTTCTGTACGAGCCATTTCAGCACCACCCAAACGTCCTGATATTTGAACTTTAATACCCTGTGCACCCATTCGCATTGTTGATGCAATTGTCATTTTTATCGCACGACGGTATGACACTTTGCCCTCGATTTGACGAGCAATTGAGTTACCAACGATAGTAGCATCAAGTTCTGGTCTTTTAATTTCAAATATGTTTATTTGAACTTCTTTTCGGGTTATTTTTTTTAACTCTTCTTTTAACTTATCTACTTCCTGTCCACCTTTACCAATAATAATTCCTGGACGTGCGGTATTTACAGTAACGGTTATTAGTTTCAAAGTTCTTTCAATAACAATCTTAGAAATACTAGCTTTTGCTAATCGAGCTTCAAGATATTTTCTTATTTTATTATCCTCAATCAGTTTGTCAGCATATTTTCTTCCACCGTACCAATTAGAATCCCAACCTTTAATGATTCCTAATCGATTTGCTATCGGATTTACTTTTTGTCCCATCTATTGTTCTATTTGAGTATCGTTGTTATTTAAATTATCAAGCACTAAAGTCACGTGATTTGATCTTTTTCTAATTCGATGTGCCCTTCCTTGTGGTGCTGGTTGAATTCTTTTAAGCATTCTTCCACCATCAACAAAAACTTCTTTCACTATTAACTTACTATCTTCAATTCGAACACCTTCGTTTTTACCTTGCCAGTTAGAAATAGCTGATAATAGCAATTTTTCCATGCGATTTGAAGCTTCTTTCGAACTATATTTTAATACATCAAGAGCTTTATTTACATCCATCCCTCTAACCATATCGGCTACTAACCTCATTTTTCTAGGTGAGGTAGGGCAATTACGTAATATAGCAAAATATTGATTTTTTTTGCTTTCTTTTACCTGGTTCGCTCTTATTCTTTTTCTTGCACCCATTATAGTCTAATATTTTAATGTCATATACTATTGTCGGTTGTTAACCTTTTCTGGCACCGCCATGTCCTCTATAAGTTCTGGTAGGAGCAAATTCACCTAATTTATGTCCAACCATATTTTCGGTAACATAAACCGGGATAAATTTATTTCCGTTGTGAACTGCAATAGTATGCCCAACGAAATCCGGAGATACCATTGATCTTCTTGACCAGGTTTTAATCACAGATTTTTTACCTGATTCATTCATGTCAAGAACTCTCTTCTCTAATTTAAAATCAATAAATGGGCCTTTTTTCAATGATCGACTCATAGTACTCTATATTTATTTCTTACGTTTTTCTACAATATACTTATTAGAAGCCTTTTTCTTAGCTCGTGTTTTATATCCTTTAGCAGGCATGCCGTTTCTTGATCTTGGGTGACCTCCCGAAGATCTGCCTTCGCCACCACCCATTGGGTGATCAACCGGATTCATAACAACACCACGAACTCTAGGTCTTCTACCTAACCATCTACTTCTACCAGCCTTACCGGAAACTTCTAAAAAGTGATCCGCATTGGAAACAGTTCCAATTGTTGCACGGCAAGTAACTAATATCATTCTAGATTCACCTGATGGTAATTTAACAATAGCGTATTTTCCATCACGTGAAGTTAGCTGAGCATAAGAGCCAGCACTTCTTGCTAAAGTTGCTCCTCTTTCTGGTTGTAATTCAATATTATGTATAATTGTTCCTAATGGAATATCTGATAAGAATAATGTATTTCCAATTTCCGGAGCTACATCTTTACCAGACATAATAATCTGATCAACTTTTAATCCGTTAGGAGCGATAATATATCTTTTTTCACCATCTTTATATACAACTAATGCAATACGAGCTGTTCTATTTGGATCATACTCAATACTTTTAACAGTTGCTTCCATTCCATCTTTGTTGCGAAGGAAATCAATAATTCTGTATCTTTTCTTATGACCACCACCTACATATCTCATGGTCATTTTTCCGTCATTATTCCTTCCCCCTGATCTCTTCATAGGAGCCAACAAAGATTTTTCCGGCGTGCTTTTTGTAATTGTATCAAAAGCACCTATAACCTTATGTCTTTGTCCTGGTGTAACAGGTTTTAATTTACGTACTGCCATATCAATTAAATATTGCTATAAAAATCTATTTTTTCACCTTCTGTTAAAGTAACAATTGCCTTTTTAAAAGACTTTGCTCGTCCTTCGATTATACCTGACTTCGTATTACGAGATTTCTTTTTGCCTAAATAGCGCATAGTGTTAACAGATTCAACTGAAACATCATACATTTCTTCAACAGCTTTTTTAATCTGAAGCTTATTCGCCCTTGTATCCACTATAAAACCATACCTGTTTAAGTCTTCACTTTGCATGGTCATTTTTTCGGTCACTATTGGCTTCAATAAAATATCCATCGTATCAATTTTTACTAAATTCTAAACATTTTATGTAATGGCTCAATCGAATTCTCAACAAAGAATACAACTGACGCATTCATTATATCATAAGTAGTTATCTCAGAAACATTTACTACTTTAATATCCCGTAAATTTCTGGATGACAAATATATATTTTTATTTTGTTCAGATAAAACTAAAAGTACTTTTTTATCTGCTACTTCAAGATTATTTCTAAGCTCAACAAACTCTTTTGTTTTTGGAGCCTCAAAATTAAAGTCTTCCAGAATCTTAATATTGTTATCGTTAGCTTTATAAGCTAACGCTGATTTACGAGCTAGCTGTTTTACTTTTTTATTTAACTTGAAAGAGTAATCTCTTGGTTTCGGGCCAAAGACTCTTCCTCCACCTCTCAAAATAGGAGATTTTATACTACCTGCTCTAGCCGTACCAGTTCCTTTTTGTCTCTTAATCTTTCTTGTGCTACCGGCAATTTCCGATCTTTCTTTTGCTTTGTGTGTACCCTGACGTTTATTAGCCATATATTGCTTAACATCAAGATATATAGCATGATCGTTTGGTTCAATCTTAAAAATTGAATCGTTCAAGGTAACCTTTTTACCAGTATCTTTTCCTGTTATATTAACTATAGATAATTCCATTACTTCTGAATAATTAAAACTTCTGAATAATTAAATATGAACCTTTTGCGCCAGGAACAGATCCTTTTACAACTAATAAATTATTCTCTTTAATAACCTTGATAACTTTAAGGTTTATTACTTTAACCTTTTTATTTCCAGTCTGACCAGCCATTCTCATACCTTTAAACACTCTTGAAGGGTATGAAGATGCTCCTAAAGAACCTGGAGCACGAAGCCTGTTATGCTGACCATGAGTTTGTCCGCCTACACCATGGAAACCATGACGTTTAACTACACCTTGAAATCCCTTACCTTTACTATAACCAGCCACGTCAACCCACATATCTTCATTAAAGATATCGATAGTTACATCATCACCAAGCTCATACTCCTTAGCGAAATTTTTAAATTCGTGTAAAATCCTTCTAGGTGTTGTACCGGCTTTCTTAAAATGTCCTTTTAAAGGACCGCTGGTATTTTTATCCTTTTTTTCATCAAAAGCCAATTGGTATGCGTTATAACCGTCATTTTCAAGCATTTTAACCTGAGTTACGACGCATGGCCCAGCCTCAATAACAGTGCATGGGATATTTTTCCCCTCGGCACTGAAGATGGAAGTCATTCCGATCTTTTTTCCAATTAATCCTGGCATGTTTTTCCTTTTTAACTTTTATTACACTTTTATTTCTACTTCAACTCCACTAGGTAATTCCAACTTCATTAAAGCATCTATAGTTTTTGGTGTTGAACTATAAATGTCTAATAATCTTTTATAAGAAGAAAGTTGAAATTGTTCTCTCGATTTCTTGTTAACGAAAGGAGAACGTAATACCGTAAACACTCTTTTGTGTGTAGGTAGGGGGATTGGTCCACTAACTACAGCTCCGGTGGATTTAACCGTCTTCACAATTTTCTCTGCAGATTTA
>JAUWQL010000192.1 GCA_030611105.1 Bacteroidales bacterium | reverse complement strand
AACTGTCCAGTTTTTGGGGAAGCTTACAGCAACACTACGAAATATAATCAATGAAGAAAAATAAATTAGTATTAATTAAAAATTAAATTAAACATGAAAAAGAAAAACAGAATTTGGATTTTATCCTTAGCGATAATTGGAGTTTTTTTAACGTTTATAACCAGTTGTGAGGAGGAGGATGCCAATGACAGCATTGGGACTGTAACCGACATAGATGGCAACAGTTATAAAACAGTAACCATTGGTACACAAATATGGATGACAGAAAATTTAAAAACCACCAAATTCAATGATGGTACACCTATATCTCTTTTACCACAAGATAATGATTGGTCACGTAATGATGAACCAGCTTATTGTTGGTACAACAACTCTATGGAGACATATAAGGATTCATACGGAGCTTTATATAACTGGCATGCAGTTTATAATGGAAGTTTATGTCCCACAGGTTGGCATGTCCCAACTGATGAGGAATGGACAATATTAACTGATTATCTAGGTGGTGAAAGTACTGCAGGTGGAAAACTAAAAGAAACGGGTAATGCTCATTGGGCTCCTCCTAACACAGATGCTACTAATGAAACTGGCTTTACAGCACTTCCTGGAGGTTTGCGAAGTGACGACTTCCGCAATATTGGTGAATATGGATATTGGTGGACTTCTACAAAGGACTCATCATCTACTTTTATTGCTTGGTGCCGAATGATCGGATATGATATTGAGAGAGTAAATAGGCGTGGAGAGAGTCGAAATGCTGGATTTTCGGTTCGGTGCATCAAGGATTGAATTATTATGAGCATTAATATAAATGAAACTGCAAATCTAATTCTACAAAAAATATTGGAACTAGAACAAGATTTTCAGCAAAATAAAGGCATAATACTTACAGAAAGTGATTTGCACTGCTTGCTATTTCATAAACTATACTCCTTATTTAGTCATCACAAAAAAACTTCTGATTTCAATATTTTTGGAAGTCCTTTGCATTCCGAGATTACTTTTCTTAATGAAAATGGCAAGCTTTTTTATAAACCTGACATTACCATTATAGAACCTGAGAATTATTCTATTATTCATTCGATTTCTGAAGTAGAAATAAAAAATGATGAAATTTATTACAAACCAACAGGGTCAAAAAAGTTTGAATTTGGTGGGAGTTCCATAATAATTGAACTAAAATTTTGTAGAGATGAAAAAGGAATTACAAATATAACTAGCTATAAGCGTGATCTAACTAAAATCAGAAAGATTAAGAAACTTGTCGAAAAGAAAGGGAGCAATAAAGTTTTGGGCATTCTCGCAATCTTTAATAAAACGGATATAGAAACAGAAGAATTTGAAAAATTTATCCAAAGAAATGATGGACAAAATGATATTCATGTAAAATATTATACTGGAAAAGTAAAGATCTAATATTTTTAAAATATCAAATACTTAAACTAAAAGCTATATGGAAGATTATTATTACACTAACATTTCCTATTTTCTTGATTATTAAATATCTTTACTTCAATTATAAAAAATATTAATATGAAAAATAATGAATTAATACTGAAGCGAAAAGAATTTCTTAATAATATTAGTGGCAAATGGAAATCTGATGAGTTTACTGATAACGAAAGGAATAAAATTAGAATAATTCTATTTATTGGTAATAATTTTAGCTTAACAGATCAATCTTTTGTAGTTAAGGTAAATAAGAAATATTCTGCAACAGATTTGAGAGAATATCCTATTTCTTTCCACTGGATAGGTAGTGATTTAAGAACGGGCAATTCTGATTTGAAGCAAGGAATGCTTGTAAAAAAAGAAAAGAAGAATGAAATAGGATTTTATTATGATAATTCAGAATTAATAGATGAAAAGTTAATTTTAAGGTTTAAAAAGATTTAGTACATGTTTAAAATATCTACTTTAAAAAATGATTTTGCAATTGAATTGAATGATATATTTGATTCGCCTGATGGTATTTATTTCGAAACATTAAGATTGCGGCAATTTATCGATACAATTAACAAAAAAATTGATGCTGATAACGATATTATAATATCTGAATTACAAAAAGAAGAGCCGGATGTTTATTTATCAATGAGTCAACAACCAAATATTGATTGTTCATTGAATTATTTTCAAAATATATTATTACGATCAATTTTTATAACTTCATATACGATATTAGAACATCGATTAAGGGATATTTGTATTGTTTGCAGTAAACATAAAGTAGATAATGATTATAATAAATATAGAAAAGCTCATCCACGTTCTTCTGACTTAATTGCCCCTAAAGAATTTCTTGAAACAAAGCTTCAATTAAATTTAGGTGATTTAAATGATATTTGGGTAAGTTTAAAAGATTACCATAAATTAAGAAAGTTAATAATACACGGACATTCAGAAATTGAAATAATTAAATTGACAAAACTAATAGATACAAAATCATCAAAACAATTACTAGAAAATAATGGTAACGAATGGGATAAATTATTTGTGTTAGAATTTATTGATAAGTCATATTATTTACTTGACAGCCTAATTAAGTTATTAAACACTGAATACAATTTAGTTAGCTATGATTAAAAATTATCGCGAATTTTGGGAATCTGATAAAGATTATGCGTTGGATATTTCCTTATTCAAAGAATATTGGGGAAGTTTTGAAAAAACTTCTTTAGATGAATTAACTGAAATACTTGAAATAAAACTTGAAGAAAAGATTGCATATGCAACTTATTCAAAATATTCTTGGGAAGAAATGCAGGAGTATGTTTTTTATGAAGATATTGAATTTGTATTAAAACAACTTAAATCTTATAAAGCGGGCAATGGTTTTTATAGTATGCAATTGGAAGAATTTCCTTATCTGGTTAAGCGGAGTAATTTATTAATAGCATTGTTAAAACAAATTTTATAAAAAATAAGGCAATTCTATTTATTCTTCGATTTCAAAAATTTTAATCTTTCTTTCAATTATTGGTATCAGGCATTTATAAATTTCACCAACATAATCTTCTAGCGTAAGAATGATGTCATTTATTTTTTTTATAGTTTCTTTAACTTGTTGTAGCTTCTTTTTTTCAAAGTATTTTGTTTTTTCTGGTCCAAAATCAAATAATTCATTACAGATTATTTTAGAATCGATTTCATTCAAAGAAACAGATTCAAAATCTCCTTGATGAATAATAATATTTCTATTCTTTTTTAATTCACTTATTTCTTTTTCGAATGATTTTAGTTTTTCAATTATTAACCCCCCTTTTAATGTAGTATTTTCAATTATTTTATACGCATTACACTTGCGAACAGGAATTCCAAGAATAAGAGCATGATTAATTAGGTTTACACAATAATCGAATATCGAAATACACTCAATATGAAAAAAATCAATGTGATGTTTGTAATATTCAATTTCTTTAATTTGATTTTTCAAATAGTGTTTAGGAACCTTCTTTATCGTTAAAAAGTGTTCAGTATATTTTATTCTATCTAATTCGTCATTAATAATCATATAGAGTCTAAAAACTTCTTTTAAGTATATTTCTTTAGGTGTTCCATATTCTGAGAAATCAACATCCCTATCGTGGGCTTCTTTTGAATGATTTACATAAATATTTTTTATATGTTTACCAATAATATCTATTGCAAATTTTGCTCGTTTTTCATTCATAATTTATATTAGTTTATTCAAAACTAACTATTTCCCAATAACCACCTTTGTCGGGTCCAATCCTATTTAAAACACCTTCTTTTTTAAGTTTATCAATATGGTACTTAACACCATCTTCAGTAATATCTCCCAAAATTTCAGCAATTTCTTTTCTTCCGGCTTGTGGATGTTCTTTAAGTATATCTAGAATTTTCTGGGTAGTTTTCTGGGTAGTTTTCTGGGTAGTTTCTGGGTAGGTTTTCTCCACAGTTTCACCGACCTTTGATCTGTTAAATATGATAGTAAAAAATCCCGTAAACTCATATTGTGGTTCTGCTAATCCTGCCTGCAATACTTCTTTTTTCATTCGGTTAATACCTGTACCTAATTTTTCAATAAATCGTGCACGTTGAAAAAGATTTGCTATTAACGGATTTCGTCGGATACTTTTTTTCCCAAAATCTTTTTGATCAAGAGCTTTAGGTAAGCCCCCCGGATTAGAAATTTCAAGCCTGTCGTCGAAAATTTCAATCATTACGTTTGCTCCATCTTCAAAATAATTTCGGTGCATAACTGCATTTATTACAGCTTCGCGTAGTGCCACTTCGGGTATTTCAAGAATATCCTGTCTTTGTATGCTTTCAATTTTATAACTTACATTCAGGTGTCTTGTTAAAAATATAATCGATTCATTAATTGTATTGATAAAATCAGTATTAATGTCTTTTCTATCAAGAATATTTATCTTCTCCGTTCCCTTGTATAAAACACAGGTAACAATACACTGATTGATATAATCGCCCGGGTTTTTAGTAAAAAACAAAATCCCTGCATTATTTAAACAAGAAATATCTTCATTAAGCACTCCAAGATTTCTTAAAATATCTTCATCTTCCATAATTTGTGGAATACCCGCAATTTTAAGAAAGGTCCGTAACAATGCAGGACTATATGTTTTTTTATAATTGGTTTTAATTTTAGATTGTTCATCAAACTTTATTCTGCCTTCTTGCTGTAAAAAATCAACAATCTGATTTGTATTCATCTTTTGTGTGCTGGCACCATTTCGTATGAAAAATCCTTTATTACAGCGATAAGGTTTTTCTTTGCCTTCCGGGATATGAATAATTAAAATGTTTTGAAAAGTTTCAAGATTGATATTAACAGACGGGTCACAATCTCTGGCAATGGTTTGAATTCTCGATTTTAAATCATTATTGATAGTTACACCTTTCTGATTGTTATCATCATCTATACCAATAAGAATTCTTCCACCGGAAGAGTTTGCAAATGCAGTTATTTCTTTGGCTAAATCGGAATTAACACTTTCCTTAAATTCAAGATAGTAACCTTCTCCTTCTTGCAATATGGTATCCAATTCAGCTTGTGTCATTTGTTTGGTAGTTTTTTATAATTTTTTTTCAAAGATATTCTAAAACTTTCAGATACCACAATTTTAATTAAAAAGTAATCGCAAGTTTTTTATTGCTTATAATATACTGAAAATTACTCTAACGTTTCGCATGTTTCTAAACAGTCGCTTTTTTTGATTATATCTCAAAAACATTTATTAATTTCATTTTTGGAATTTTAACAATAATTCTATTTTTTTAACCTAAACCTACCTAAAGGAACTATAATTTTTTTTGGAAAAACCTGTTTGCTCTTGTAGCAAATGGAAAGTGTTGCTCAAAGATAGAAGAGTAACGGTCATAAATATATGAGTAATGCAAATAAATGCACAAGTAGTGGTAAAAGATATATGCGTAACACAAAAAGATTCATAAGTAGCATAAAAAGATATATGAGTAGCCTAAAAAGATTCATGCGTAACGTAGAAAGATGCATGAGTAATTATAAGAATAAGAAAATGGTTTATATAAAACCATATTGTTTCATTTAAAATTTAATTTATTATGTCAAAAAGAGAAAGAGTTGCTGAAACTGCAACTTTAGAACGCTACAGAGTAGCATTAGAAAATGTAGAAACGCAATCAGAAATCGCTACAGTTATGGCAGAGTTCGGATATGATTCTGCGTTAATCGAAGATGGTAAGCAATTATTTACAAAAACTCGTCAAGCTTATGATGAGAATGTAAGAGAAGATGATGAAACATCTCAAGCTTACAGTGATTTCATGGAGAAACGTAATTCTCTGGAAGATACTTATTCACTTCACAGAAAGAAAGCAAAAGTTATTTTTAGGAAAGACCTTGAGACAGTGAAACGTCTTGATTTGGATGGAAGTATTCCAAGAGCTTATGTTAGTTGGTTGGAAACTGCAAAGAAATTCTATGCAGAAGTACTTGCTGATACAGAATTGCAAACCAAACTTTCTCGCTTGAAAGTTACTGTAGAAGATTTAAACGTTGCTAACACTTTGATAAGTGAATTGGATACAGCAAGAGCAGAATATCTAAGGGAAAAAGGAGAATCACAAGACTCAA
>JAUWQL010000214.1 GCA_030611105.1 Bacteroidales bacterium | reverse complement strand
TTAGTTTTCTTTTATAACATTGTAATGAGTGTTGGATTAAAAGGTGTTATTGGAATCTTTTCTCCTTCCAAACTTAAAACTAAAGAATTACTACCAGAATAATTATAAATTTTTCTATATCAGGTATGAAAGTCTGCTTTATTAAAGCAGACTTTTTTATGCTTAAAATTATTTTTTATCTAAAGTAAATACTTACCTTTGCCGACCTTTTAATGGAAATTATTTATTGATTTATAAAATCTAATTATCAGATGATTACAGTATCGAATTTGGCCATACAATTTGGAAAAAGATATTTATTTCAGGATGTGAATTTAAAATTTACACCGGGAAATTGTTATGGTATTATTGGGGCGAATGGAGCAGGAAAATCAACATTTTTACGATTAATTTCAAATGATCTGGATTCAACCAGAGGTAAAATTACTTTAGGTCCCGGAGAAAGATTATCTGTATTAAAACAGGACCATTTCGAGTTCGATGAGTTTACTGTTTTGAATACGGTATTAAAAGGGCACGATCAACTTTGGGATATTATGCAGGAGAAAGATACTTTGTATGCAAAACCTGATTTCTCTGATGAAGATGGAATAAAAGCTGCCGAACTGGAAAATATATTTGCCGAAATGGATGGCTGGAATGCCGAAAGTGATGCAGCAAACCTGTTAAGTGGATTAGGTATAAAAGAAGATCTTCATTATAAATTAATGAAAGAACTTAGCGGAAATGAAAAAGTAAGAGTCTTACTTGCTCAGGCATTATTTGGAAAACCCGACAACTTGCTTCTTGATGAGCCTACTAACGACCTTGACCTGGAAACCGTTATGTGGTTGGAGAATTATTTATCGAACTTTGAAAATACAGTTTTAGTAGTTTCACACGACCGTCACTTTTTAGATTCAGTATGCACAAATACTGTCGATATTGATTTTGGTAAGGTAAAACAATTTGCAGGTAATTATAGTTTCTGGTATGAGTCAAGCCAACTGGCTTTGCGTCAGCAACAGGCCCAAAACAAAAAGGCAGAGGAAAAGAAAAAAGAATTGCTTCAGTTTATTCAACGCTTTAGTGCTAATGTGGCTAAATCAAAGCAAACAACCAGCCGTAAAAAGATGATCGAGAAACTAAATATTGAAGAAATTGAACCATCAACACGTAAATATCCCGGAATTATTTTTAAACCGGAACGCGAACCTGGAAATAAAATCCTTGAAGTAAAGGGCTTAAGTAAAAGCATTAACGACGATTTACTTTTTAAAGATCTGGAATTTACAATACAGAAAGGAGAGAAGGTTATCTTTCTTTCACGCGATCATCGTGCAATGACTGCATTATTCGAAATATTAAACGGAGAAATAAAATCCGACTCAGGTTCATTTGAATGGGGGCAAACAATTAAAACTGCATATTTACCTTTAGATAATGCCGGGTTTTTCGATAATAACATGACTCTTGTTGAATGGCTTGTCCAGTTCTCTGATGATTCAAGTGAATTATTTTTACGTGGATATCTTGGCAAAATGCTTTTTTCAGGCGAAGAAATATTTAAAAAAACAAAGGTGCTTTCCGGTGGTGAAAAAATGCGTTGTATGGTTGCTAAAATGATGCTTGCAAATGCAAATGTTTTGGTATTAGATACACCAACCAATCACCTGGATTTAGAATCGATTCAGGCATTTAATAATACTCTGAGAAAATTTAAAGGAAATATATTAATGTCTTCACATGATCATGAATTTATACATACTGTTGCTAACCGCATTATTGAATTAACCCCAAATGGTATTATCGATAAGCTTATGGAATATGATGATTATATTTCGAATGTAAAAATTCAGGAATTAAGAGAATCGATGTACAAATAATGCTATTAAAAAACTTTTCCAAAGTATTTAACTTTGGAAAAGTTTAAGATTAATTATAACATAATACTTCCTATTAGCCCTATCAAATTTACGGTCATATGAATAATAATTGCAGGTAAAATGCTTTTATGCTTTTCCTGAAAATACCCTGCAACAAATCCCACCATTGTTGTCATGATAACAATCCTAAAAATAGCTGGTCCACTTGTATTACTGGTTAATAAAATCAGGTGTGATAATCCGAAAAGTACTCCGCTTAATAATACAGGCATACTAACAAAAATATTTTTACTAATACGAAGGCCAATCGATTTTAAAGGCTCAAAGAAATTCTGGACAAATCCTCTGAATAAAAATTCCTCACAAATACTGGCATATAAAAATATAAAAATAAAAATCTGCAATGTACTCATACTAGAAAGCGCAGCATGACCTTTATCTGATGGGTCAATTGGAATCCCAAAAGCGATTAGAATAACTGTTCCTAATATAAGTGCAATAATAAATGCCAGAATTGCAATTAATCCTCCATAGATATAATATTTGAATTTAACTTTTTGAAATTGGAATTTAAGAATACCATACTTTGTAAAAATAAATATAGCAATTAATGAAAATACTAACATTGTAGTATGTGTAAAGAATGTTTCTGGTATGAATTCACTGTTAATGTCAAAAATACGCGAAGCAATAGCTCCTAATCCGAAAATAATAATGGTTAGTAAAATGCCTGATATTAAATTTTGTGTTTTTTTCATTTTTTTAATTTAAAGATTATTAATATTAGTAGTGTAAGTTTTATTATAATATTTTTTATCTATCTTTTAAATAGCTTATTAAATCCGGGGATATTAGTGTTAAAAAAATATTTTTGCTTATCCAAGATGTTTTTTACTTCGTTTTCAAAATTGGGTTTATCAATTTTAGATAAGATTTTCATGGTAGTTTGTTCGTGCAAACAACCGGCATGCAATATGCACGACATATAAAGATTATTACTCCATGTAGCTTGTATTACTGTATCTAAATTATTATCCATTAAAGCAATTAAATGTTCTTCTCCATCTATAATTAAATTTAACTGCTGGCTTCTCCAATGTTCTAAAGCTTGTTCCCCAATACTTGCATACGTAACGTTAGCCCCTTTAATTTCGATAGGAGTATAAGCCTCAATATAAACATCAACACCTTTATTAACTGCGGCTTCTATTGAGTCTATTACTGAATTGAGAGCTTTAGGAAATGCATCAATTATAGCAATGGTTTTACATTTACTCATCATAGTTCTGAATCGCTCAAATACCAATGGAACAGATTCTATCGAATAACTTTTCTGATCGACAAATTCATTATTTAAGGTTTTTAAAAATTCCTTTGCAAGCTTTGTTTTTTCTGAAATGTTTCTTTCGTAAAGTTTTAAGAACTCGTCAGGATGTACAGCTTTGCATAACTTGTTTTTATTATCTTCAATTATAACGGCTCCTTTTTTACTTAATGCATCTATGGCTTTATAAACATTGGCCGTTGGTTTATTTATTAGTTTACCTATTTTATATGCTGTTGATGGCGGATGTGTTAATAAATGCAAATAAACTTCTGCTTCCAGTCTGTTAAATCCAATGTTGATTAATATATCAATATTTTGGAGCATTGATCTTAAATTTTATTTTATATTTTGTAAATATAATAAAAAACTACTACTAAGAATATTTTTTTTAAATAATTTCTTGAATCCGTAAACTATAATTTAAATCATTGATAATCATACGATGAATAAATCACAGCTATTTCGTCTAACTGTTTGTAAATAAACAAGTCATCGTATAACTTGCGAATTTAAAGTAATTTTAAATTTATATTCTGTGAACATTTTGTAACTGTATTTGTTCTTAAATAAGAATAGTTCTTAACTAATAGTATTTATTAATGGAATTTGGTGAAATAAGAGATATATTAATTGATAAAGGATTAAAAGTAACTCCTCAACGATTAGCAGTTTTAGAGGCAGTAATTGAGTTGGGTAATCATCCTTCGGCCGAAAAGGTGATAGAATTTATTAAAAAGAATCACCCAAATATAGCTGTTGGGACAGTA
>JAUWQL010000176.1 GCA_030611105.1 Bacteroidales bacterium | reverse complement strand
TCTAACTAAGGCTATATTCCAACCAAAATATTCAGCTATTCCTGCACAAACGCCTGCAATAACTTGGTCGCGTGATCTTGTAAGTTTCTTTTCGTACATTTCTGTGAGGTTTTATTTAAAACTTAATGAACGATTTTATATAATTATTGTTTAAGAGTATAACATTTTATTGAAAAAATATACAAAAAATGTATTTTTGTTAATCAAATTTAAAAAATGAAATTAACATGAGAAAAATTATTTCAATTAAAAAAACTGCATTAATCATTTTGAGTTTTATAATTATGTCATCATGCACAAATAATTCTACAATGAATCCACCTGTTGCTAATAAAATCCCAAAAGAATTAACGATTCATGAACATACCCGGGTTGATAATTATTTTTGGTTAAATGAGAGAGAAAATTCTGAGGTTATAAAATATCTCGAAGATGAAAATGCTTATACGAAATCTGTATTGAAACCCACTGAAAAATTTCAGGAAGATTTATTTCATGAAATGAAATCAAGAATTAAGGAAACAGACCAGTCGGTTCCTTATGAAAAGAATGGATACTTCTATTACACACGTTACGAGGAAGGCAAAGAATATTCTATTTATTGCCGAAAGAAAGGTTCGTTAGAAGCCAAAGAGGAAATCATGTTAAATGTAAATGAAATGGCTGAAGGCTATGAATATTATCGTGCAAGTGGTTTAAGTGTCAGCCCCGACAATAAACTTCTGGCTTTTGGTGTCGATACGGTTAGCCGAAGAAAGTACACTATACATATAAAGAACCTTGAAACGGGGGAGATATATAAAGACGAATTACCTGTTACTACAGGTTACGCTGCCTGGGCTAATGATAACAACACAATGTTTTATACAAAAAAAGATGATGAAACATTGAGATCTGTTAAAATATTCAAACATGTTTTGGGTGAAGATTATACTACTGATAAAGAAATTTATCATGAATCTGATGAAACCTTTGGAACGAGTGTATGGAGAACTAAATCGGATAAATATTTGATGATAAGTTCATATAGTACAATGTCGGATGAATATAGATTTTTAAGTGTTGACGATCCAATGGGAGAATTTAAAGTTATTCAGAAAAGAGAAAGAGGACTTGAATATTCTGTATCTCATTTCGGAGATTATTTTTACATTAAAACAAACCTGGGTGCTAAGAATTTCTGTTTAATGCGAACATCAGTTAAAAAAACGGAAAAAGAAAACTGGGAAAAGGTTATTGCTCATCGTGAAGATGTGTTTTTAGAAGGAATGGAACTCTTCAAAGAGTTTCTTGTGTTAGAAGAACGTGAACAGGGATTAACTAAAATCCGAATGATTAACTGGAAAACAAAAGATGAGCATTATATCAACTTTGATGAAGATGTTTATATGGTTTATATATCAACCAATCCAAACTTTGATAGTAATTTATTGCGATTTGGTTATATGTCGATGACAACTCCTAATTCTACTTTCGATTATAATATGAAAACCAAAGGAAGAGAATTGAAAAAACAACAGGAAGTTTTTGGTGATTTCGATCCTTCGAATTATGAAACTAAGCGCCTTTGGGCTACTGCCGATGATGGTACGAAAATACCAATGTCAATTGTTTATCGTAAAGGAATTGAGTTAGATGGAAATAACCCGGCATTAATTTATGCTTATGGCTCTTACGGCGCAACTATGGATCCTTATTTTAGTTCAACTCGTTTAAGTTTGCTCGATCGTGGTTTTGTTTATGCTTTAGCTCATGTGCGTGGCGGGCAATATTTAGGTCGTAAATGGTATGAGGATGGTAAATTGTTTAATAAAATTAATACTTTCAGCGATTTTAATTCTTGTTCGGAATATTTAATTGAGCAAGCTTATACTTCAAATGAAAAGTTATTTGCAATGGGTGGTAGTGCCGGTGGATTGCTAATGGGTGCAATAGTTAATATGCAGCCTGAATTGTATAAAGGTGTTGTGGCACAAGTTCCTTTTGTTGATGTTATATCTACAATGCTTGATGAGAGTATCCCTTTAACTACTAGCGAATTTGATGAATGGGGAAATCCTAAAGAAAAAGAATATTACGATTATATGCTTTCGTACTCACCTTACGATCAGGTAAAAGCACATGATTATCCTGCTATGTTGGTTACCACAGGATTACATGATTCCCAGGTGCAATATTGGGAACCAGCTAAATGGGTGGCTAAATTACGTGATATGAAAACCGATAATAATGTTTTATTGCTTCATACTAATATGGATGTGGGGCATGGTGGTGCATCGGGTCGTTTTGAAGCATTAAAAGAATATGCAATGGAATATGTATTTATTTTTCAGCAATTGGGAATTAAAGAATAAATTAGAAAAAATCATATTTGACCTGCCCGGTTTTTAAAACCTGGCAGGTCTTTTTTAACACACTTCTTTGTTTCTATTGTATATCAAGATAATTCCAAAAAATATTATTAGAAATCCTGATAGAAATAATAACCAGTTAAAAGACACAGGAATATATTTTACTGAAAGATCGAAGAGTTTATCACTAAATGATTTATTTTGAAGCTCATATAAAGAAATGTTTTTGAAAAGGAATCGACAATAATCCCATATAAATGATACAAAAACAATAAAAGAGCCAAGAATTAAAATAATCCATTCTTTTCGAGATATTTTTACTTGAAAATTGCTTTTAAGATTAAAGTGATAAATAATCATAGCCAACAAAATCATTAGCATAGATATTAATATTGGGGCTATAACAGGACCTGTCCATGTTACAGGTAGCAGAAATAAAATATCCCAGGTTAGAAGGTTTTCGGGCCACGCTAAGATCAACCACAAAAACATATAATAGATAATATCCCAAACTGCGAACGAATAAATAAACCAGGCAAATCGTTGCGAGAAATTTTTGCCGGCAATTATTCCCACTGAAAGTAACATGAAAAGAGAAGCTAGTTCCCGGATTAATTCTGTTATAGCAATGTAATTATCTAATGGAATAAGCGGGAAATTAAATCCTTCAGGATAATATAAAGCTCTTAAATACACAACAACAGCACCTTCGAATATTCCCATTGTAATGGCAAATATTGTTACCCAGATTAGTATTTTGTTTTTTTTTATATTCATCATAGTTCAGAGTTTAGAGACGCAATGCATTGTGTCTTTACAGTTTCTATTGTGACAGGTTCAAAGTTCAGAGTTTAAAGTTCGAATTGCAAGTTACGAGACAAAAGATAATTAGTCAAGATATATGTTAATGAACTTAAGAGTAAATTACTAAATTTGAATATCTGCTTTTACACCAACGTAAGCTAATAAATACTCTGTCATTCCGCACTCCAGCCTGCCGGCTGGCAGGTGTTGCGGAATCTACTTATTAATTAGCAGGAAATTTGTGAATTGTCAGGGTTAAAATATTAATTTTGCAGAGTTTTAATAAGTGTATCTAAGAAAACTATTAATAATTGAAGTGACTGAAAAGAAAAAGTCAATAACGAGGCTTGCGAAGTCTTTAAAATTAGGAGTTTACTTTTGTAAATGACAAAGTTTAAAGGTGAGCGTAACGAAGTTACTGGCGTTTTCTTACAGACACTAAACAGATCAAAAAAATTAGAAGTGTTATATCCTGAAAATTTTGAACAAAAAATAGGTTTCGATAAAATCCGGGAGATGCTTAAAGGAGCTTGTTTAAGTAATCTCGGACGAAGACGAGTTGATACAATCCGTTTTTCGACCAAATATTCCTTTATTGAAACACTCGTTAATCAGGTTGATGAGTTTAAGCAGATTATGTTAATGGAAGATGACTTTCCGTTGAGCTATTTCATTGATTTAACACCAGCTTTAAAAAAAATAAAAGTAATAGGAACTTATTTATTGCCTGAAGAATTATTTGATCTGAAACGCTCTTTGGAAACAATTAGAGCAATCTTAAATTTTTTTAAAACACGAAAAGAAGAGGAGAAATATCCTTATTTGCAGAAATTAGCTGAAAATGTTAAACTTTTTTCATTTGTTTTTGAAAGAATTGATTCGATTATTACAAAACAAGGAAAAATAAAAGATAACGCATCGCCGGAGTTAAATACTATTCGTAGTGATATTAGAAATAAGGAAGGTGCCGTTTCCAAAAGATTACATAGTATATTAAGAGAAGCTCAAAAAAGTGGAATTGTTGGTCAGGATGTAACATTGTCAATTCGGGATGGCCGTGCAACAATACCAGTTGATGCATCGCATAAACGAAAAATAAAAGGTTTAATTCTCGATGAGTCGGCTACCGGGAAAACAGCTTATATTGAACCAACTGAAATTGTTGAATTAAACAATGATATTAAAGAACTCTATTACGCTGAAAGACGTGAAATAGTAAAAATCCTAACTCAGTTTACTGATGATATTCGTCCTTATGTTGATGATTTACTATTTGCTTACGATTATATGGGAACAATTGATTTTATTCGATCAAAAGCACTGTTGGCAAATAAGATTAATGGCATAAAACCTATATTTAATGACAGGCCAATGCTGGAATGGAAAAAGGCTGTTCATCCCTTATTATATTTATCTTTTAAGGAAGAATCAAGAATAGTTGTACCTCTTGATATTAAATTAAGTAATGATAATCAGAGAATTTTACTGATTTCCGGGCCAAATGCTGGTGGCAAATCTGTTTGTTTACAAACGGTTGGCTTACTTCAGTATATGTTTCAGTGTGGGTTATTGGTTCCAATGAATGAAAATTCTGAAATTGGCTTATTCCAGAATTTGTTTATAAATATTGGTGATGATCAGTCCATTGAAAATGATTTGAGTACATACAGTTCTCATTTGCTGAATATGAAATATTTTATAAAATCAGCAAATAATAAAACATTAATACTTATTGATGAGTTTGGATCAGGAACAGAACCTATGCTGGGTGGAGCAATTGCAGAAGCCATTCTTGATTCTTTAAATCAGAAAAAATCTTTCGGTGTAATCACAACACATTATACATCATTGAAACATTTTGCCTCATCTGCTCAGGGAATTGAAAATGGAGCTATGCTTTTCGATACTGCTAAAATTCAACCTTTGTTTAAACTTTCAATTGGTGAGCCGGGAAGTTCATTTGCTTTCGAAATTGCAAGGAAAATAGGATTGCCGGAAGATATCCTGCAAAACGCAACTCGAAAAATAGGGAAGGATCATATCGATTTCGATAAAAATCTGAAAGATATTATTCGTGACAAACGATACTGGGAGACGAAACGTGAGAATATAAGAAGATCAGAAAAAAAACTCGAAGAGCAGATTGCAAAATATACATCGGAGCTTGAAATTGTTGATAAATCACGCAAAGAAATTCTTAAAAAAACAAAGGAAGAAGCTGAATTATTATTGGCTGATGTGAATAAACGCATAGAAAATACAATACGTGAAATAAAAGAGAGTAAAGCAGAGAAAGAACGAACAAAAAATGCCCGTAAAAGTTTAGCAGATTTTCAAGAAAACCTGAATAAAATTGGTTCTGAAGAAGAAGCCAGGATACAACGAAAGATTGAAAAACTTAAAATTAGGGAAAAGCACGGGAAGAGAAAAACAAGTATTGAGGAGGTTCCCCAAATTAAAAAGGCTGATCTAAGTTTAATTGAAAAAGGAGATAAAGTAAAATTATTCGGGCAGGATAGTGTTGGAGAAGTACTTGATGTTAATGGAAAAAGTGTCATGGTTGCTTTTGGGAATATGATTACAACTATTGATGAGAAAAAGCTCGAAAAAATTTCAGAAAAACAATACAAACAACATACCGGGAGTTCAAGTTCAAGAAAAGCATCGTCATGGGATTTTGGAGAACGAAGGTTAAAATTTAAACCCGAAATTGATGTGCGTGGGAAACGTGCTGAAGAAGCCCTGCAAATTGTTAATGATTTCATCGATGAGGCCATTGTTATTAGTATGGGATCTGTAAAAATTTTACACGGAAAAGGCGACGGTATTTTACGTCAATTAATTCGTCAATACCTTGAAACTGTTGATGTGATAAAATCTTTTCATGACGAGAGTGTTCAATTTGGAGGTTCAGGTATTACCATCGTCGAATTTGAATGATAATAAAATTTTCTAAGTACATGACAAAATTTCAATTATTAGTTCAATATTCTGATAAACGTTACACAACAGGGCATGTGCGATGAATATAAGTCCATATTTAAAGAAGCTATAAGCTCTGCGCCCATGTTTTTTTATTTTTATTGGCGCAAGGTTCTTGTCCCTATATATCCCGACACGGTAAGCCCAGATAAACGCGATACACATTAGCGAGAGGAGTTTTGATATCCTGTCGGTATCGTTCAGATGTGTATCTTCAAAGTTAAAGCCACTTGACTTTAGTGCCTTGAACATTGTTTCAATTTGCCACCTGTCCTTATATTTTGTCAATGCTTCAGGGTCATAATTATAGGTAGCAATAATAACAAACTCAATTTTGTTTGTTCTTCCCAGTGTTTTTATTCCTGATAAGTAAACATAATTATTGCCAACCTTAACAATATTGCGGTAATATTTCCCTTTATGTAGCGGCAAACTATTGAACAGCCAAAAAGCTTTTTTATTACCTTTCCCTGGGACATTGACCCACATGTTTCCTTTTATACGGATAAAGAAACGAATGCCTTTGCCTATTAGGCCACCTATCCAATCATCACCGATAAACTCCCTGTCTGCACCAATACTTTCAATACTTATTGTGCCAAACAAACGAATATACCTTTCTAGCAAGGCTGTTCTTTCTTTTACATTTGAATTTCCCCGTTTATTTAGCATAGACCATATAAGTGGAATCCCAACTCCATTATAGCAAACACTTATCATCAGTATATTAATATCAGTTGTCCCAAACTTCCAATTAGTTCGGTCGAGGCTTAAACGATAAGGAGGCTCAGTTGGTAGCATAGAAAAAACTATTTTGGCAATTAAATCCCCATCAACTATAAACTCGGCAAAAAACCTTTGTATTCTACGCAAATTTGATTCTACTTTAGCGTTTCCGCTCAAATCTTGGGCAAGTTTTACATAACAAACTGTTTGGAGTTTGCATAAAGAACAAATGAATGCAGATAGAAATTTAACTCGTGCAAGATTCCATCCGGTTTTTTGACTGAAAATTGAAACTAATTCATTAATTTTGAAATTGACCTTGGTATTCATGTTAATTTGCGTTTTGGTTAAACAAACTAACAAATTGAATATCAGGGTCTTATCCTAATATTTTAACGATATTTTATCAACAAAATGCCTGTAAGTTATTAACATTTAAGTAATTATAATTTTTTGTCATGTACTAAG